>CAZPCE010000029.1:0-17945 GCA_964584915.1 uncultured Arenimonas sp.
CGCATTGGTGCGGACATGTTGCAGGAAGTTCGCGACGAACTGGAACTGGTCGAAGGCGCATCGCATCCGTTCGACAAGGAAAAATATTTGTCGGGCCAGCAAACGCCGGTCTTCTTCGGGTCCGCGGTAAATAATTTCGGCGTGCAGTTGTTGCTGGATTTTTTCGTCGAACATGCACCATCGCCGAAATCACGCAGCACCACCGGTCGCGATATCCAGCCCGAAGAAGAAAGTTTTTCCGGTTTCGTGTTCAAGATCCAGGCCAATATGGATCCGCAGCATCGCGACCGGGTTGCCTTCTTGCGCGTCTGCTCGGGTCGCTTTGATGCCGGCATGAAAGCGTTCCACGTTCGCAGCGGCAAAGAGCAAAAACTGGCGAACGCGCTGACATTCATGGCAAGCGATCGTGAAATCGTCGAGACCGCCTATCCTGGCGACGTCATCGGGCTGCACAACCACGGTACGATTTCCATCGGCGACACTTTCACCGCAGGCGAATCAGTCAGCTTCACCGGCATCCCGAATTTCGCGCCCGAATTGTTCCGCCGTGCTCGCCTGCGTGATCCATTGAAACTCAAGCAATTGCAAAAAGGCCTCGCCCAATTATCCGAAGAAGGTGCGACGCAATTCTTCCGGCCGTTGATGAGCAATGATTTGATTCTGGGCGCCGTGGGCGTATTGCAGTTCGATGTGGTGGCCTATCGCCTGAAAGACGAGTACAGCGTGGATGCCATTTTCGAACCGATCAGCGTGGCGACCGCGCGCTGGGTTCGCGGCGGCACGCCGAAAAAGATGGAAGAGTTCCGCGACAAGAATGCAATGAACCTCGGCATCGATGCCGCCGGCCAGCTGGTCTATCTGGCGCCTTCGCGAGTCAACTTGCAGCTGACGCAGGAACGCTGGCCCGACTTCACCTTTGCCGCTACCCGCGAGCACGCTTACGCCGTCAGCATGGATTGATCGCTTCAAGACCGCCCGTCTTGATTGAATGCAGGACAGGTGGCGATGCAAAATTGGTTCGCATGAATTCACGGAAAAGGACGATGACATGTTCGAGCACAAGAAAAAGCCATTGCTTAGCCGGCGACTTTTCTATCGTCGCGTAGTCAAGCACACGTCGTATTCCCTGGTTGCCATCGTGATTGCTCTTGGCATTGGCGTGTTCGGCTATCACTGGCTAGGCGAGTTGAGCTGGGTTGATTCGGTCTTGAATGCCGCGATGATTCTCGGCGGCATGGGGCCGGTGGATATGATGCGTGACGATTCCGCGAAACTGTTTTCCGCCGCCTACGCATTGTTTTCCGGCCTGTTTTTTATCGGTATCGCCGCATTGCTGGTCGCGCCTTTTGCGCATCGACTTCTGCACCGC
Source organism: uncultured Arenimonas sp. (assembly GCA_964584915.1). GTDB lineage: Bacteria > Pseudomonadota > Gammaproteobacteria > Xanthomonadales > Xanthomonadaceae > Arenimonas. Next base: position 1,370 of record CAZPCE010000029.1, read on the forward strand.
CTGCACATGGACGATGAAAACTGAGTCGGCATGAATTATCAGCGCCGTTTTAGGTAGACACCTCAAGAATATTCAGGCACGTTGAACGATGAAAAACGCCCAGGACAATGAGTAACGTATGACCGATATGCATGATGTTCGAGAAGAACTCTGGAATGCGATTACTCATGGACTGGGCGCCATACTCAGCGTCGCCGGCGGTGCCGTACTCATTACGCTGGCTGCACTGAAGGGAAATCCCTGGCAACTGATCAGTGCGATCGTTTTCACGATGGCCTTGCTATTGTTGTACACGGCCTCGACCTTGTACCACGCGATACCGCATCTGAATGCAAAACAGCAACTCAAGGTGTTTGATCACTGTGCAATCTACGTGCTGATTGCCGGCAGCTATACACCCTTCACATTGATTGGCCTGCGTGAACATGGCGGCTGGTGGTTGTTCGGCATCGTCTGGACGCTGGCATTGGCAGGCGTGATCTTCAAGCTTTATTACACCGGACGCTTCAAACTGGTTTCCACCCTGATCTACATCGGCATGGGCTGGATGGTGATTTTTGCGATCAAGCCGATGCTGCAAAATATCGACACCGCGACGTTGGCCTGGTTATTTACCGGCGGTATTTTTTATACGCTTGGTACGGTTTTTTACATGAGCAAAAAAATCCGTTACGCGCATGCGATCTGGCATGTGTTCGTGGTGTTTGGCAGCGCCAGCCATTTTGTGGCGATCAGCAGGCAGGTGCTGCTGTAATCGCCGGAAAAAGCTAGCTGCTAATATACTGCTGCAACGCCTGTATTTCCTGCTGCTGGTCTTCGATCACGGCTTTCACCAGGTCGCCGATCGATACCATGCCTATCACCACCCCGTTTTCGCGAACCGGTAAATGGCGGCATTTTTTTTCCGTCATCAGGCTCATGCATCTCTGTGCGGTATCGCCGGGCGAAACGCAGAGTACAGGTGTAGTCATGATGTCGCTGACCGGCGTATCGGCGGAATTCCTGCCGAGCAAGATCACTTTCCTGGCATAGTCGCGTTCGGTGGTGATGCCGGCCAGCTCGTTGCCTTTCATGATCAATACGGCGGCGACATTGTGTTCGGCCATCAAACCGATCACATCGCGAACACTCGAATCCGGCGTTGCGCTGACGATACGATGGCCCTTTTGATCCAGAATCTGCTGGACGTTACGCATATCAGCCTCCGTTCGAATTGCGATGGTTGCCGTCTATCATATTCCTGTTGCGGAGTACTGGGTATTGTTTGGCGATCAAATAAAGCGGCCGCCGCTTGGTTTCCATATACAGTCGCCCGAGGTACTCGCCAACCATGCCCAAGGCCATTAACTGCATGCCGCCAAGCAAAAGAATAACGGCCATCATGGTGGGCCAGCCTTGCACGGCGTCGCCCCAAATCATGGTCTTTGCGACAATCCATAGTCCGTAGGTGAAAGCGCACGCTGCCGTCAGCAAACCGATATAGGTAGCAAGGCGTAACGGCGCGGTCGAAAAACTGGTAATGCCTTCCAGCGCCAAATTCCACAGGCGCCAGTAGTTGAATTTGCTTGCACCTGCGATTCTGGCCTGCCGCGTGTAATGCAATGCCGTTTGCCGATAACCGACCCAGGCAAACAAACCTTTCATGAATCGCTGGCGTTCACCCATTTGCGACAAAGCTTCCAGAACATCACGGGACAGCAAGCGGAAATCGCCGGTGTCCGCGGGAATGCGGATATTCGACAGAGAATTGATAACACGATAAAAAGCGGCCGATGTTGCGCGCTTGAGCCAACTTTCCCCTTCTCGCTCGGTACGCGTGCCGTAGACCACATCAAAACCTTCACGCCATTTCGCAATGAATTCGGGGATGAGTTCCGGCGGGTCCTGCCCATCGGCATCAAGAACGATCAAGGCATCGCTGTCGGCAGCGACATGATCCAGTCCCGCCGTGAGTGCCGCTTCCTTGCCGAAATTGCGCGACAGGCGAATCAGCGCCACGCGTGAATCGGTCTCGGCAATCTTTTCCAGCAAAGCCCAAGTCGTGTCGGTACTGCCATCATCGACATAGAGCAGCTCGAATTCGACATCGCTGGATTTGATGGCTTCGGAAATACGCAAGTGCAGGGTTGGAAGGCTGGCTTCCTCGTTATAAGCGGCTACCAGCAGCGTAATTTTGTCGAATTTTGTCATGGCTTCATGGTATCTGTTTTGATACTTGGATTGACACGATTCCATAATTCTGGAAATATAGAATTATGGATAACACCTCTGCACTCAACGCCTTGAAAGCTCTCGCTCAGGAAAGCCGTTTGGCTGCCTTCCGTTTATTGGTACAAGCCGGCGAGGCCGGAATGGCGGTGGGCGATTTACGCGAAGCGCTGGATATTCCACCCGCGACGTTAACCGCACATCTGAATATTTTGCGTGCCGCCGGCCTGGTGCTTGATCAACGCGAGGGCCGGGTAATCAGGATTCGTGCCGATTATTCCTGCATGAATGCATTACAGGCATTTCTGACGGAAAACTGTTGCCAAGGCGCCGCTTGCGAGTCCTCCAATCCAAAATCCACCCCCTGTGAAGCGTGCTGAAATGAAACGTATCCTTTTTGTCTGTGTCGAAAATTCCAACCGTAGCCAAATGGCCGAAGCATTCGCGCATATTCATGGCGGCAATGGCGTGGATGCGCAAAGCGCTGGATCCAAACCTTCAGGCGTCATCAATCCGAAAGCCATACGCTTTATGGAGGAGTTGAACTACGACCTTCGCAAACATGCATCGAAATCACTGGATGACATCGAAGGTGAGTTCGATGCGGTCATCACCATGGGCTGTGGCGACAATTGTCCCTGGGTTCCGGCCAAACTGCGCGAAGACTGGGGTTTGCCCGATCCGAAAAACATGGATGACGAAAATTACCGCGCCGTGCGCGACCAGATTTCGCTTCGGGTAAAAAATCTGCTGGACTCGCTGCCATGAACTTGCGCAACAAGGTCCTCGCCGAATTTTTCGGCACTGCGCTTTTGCTGGCAACCGTTGTCGGCAGCGGCATCATGGGCGTAAATTTGTCGCAGGGAAACAATGGCGTTGCATTGTTGGCCAATGCGGCGGCGACGGCGGGTATCCTGTACGTATTGATTACCACGCTGGCGCCGATTTCCGGTGCACATTTCAACCCCGCCGTCAGCGTGGTCATGCGCGCCCGCGGTGAATTGAACAACCGTGAGCTATTGTTTTATTTATCCGCCCAGATCATCGGGGCGATACTCGGCGTTTTACTTGCCCATGCAATGTTCGAACAAACATTGATCCAACCCGGGACACGAATACGCTCGGGCATTCCGCAATACCTGTCCGAAACCACTGCCACTTTCGGACTGCTGATCACCATTCTGCTGGCGGCAAGACAAAAATCCACGCAAATTCCCGCACTGGTAGCAAGTTACATTTTTGCGGCCTACTGGTTCACCTCCAGCACTTCGTTCGCCAATCCCGCCGTCACGATTGCACGCTCGTTAACGCAGAGTTTTGCCGGTATCCGCCCGGAAGATGTTGCCGGCTTTATCACGGCCCAATTATTTGGCGCCGTTCTGGCCTACCTTTTCTTTCGTTTCGCCTTTGGTTTCGCTTCTTCTTCGTCCGGCTCTTCGACCAAATAACCGGGACCGCCCAATTGCCGCATTTGCCGCTGGATCCAGCGCGCACGGCGATTGACATAAGGACCCGGGTTTTTCGCGCTGTATTTTTTCGGATTCGGGAGCACGGCTGCCAAGCGCGCGCTTTCGTTCGGCGTCAGGTTTTTCGCGGACTTGCCGAAAAATCTTTTGGCGGCCGATTCCGCACCGTATACGCCATCACCGAATTCGGCGATGTTTGCATACACTTCGATAATGCGATGCTTGGGCCAGAAAATTTCGATCAGCATCGTGTACCAGGCTTCAACAGGTTTCCGGAGGTAACGGGTAACGCCATGGCCGTTCCAGCAAAAAAGGTTCTTCGCCACTTGCTGGCTGATCGTACTGCCGCCTTTTATTTTCTTGCTGTTCTTGTTGTGCTCCATGGCTTTTTCCATGGCTTCAAAATCAAAACCGTCGTGTTCCGGGAATTTCTGGTCCTCCGCCGCCACCAATGCAATCGGCAAATGTTTCGATAGCTGGCCTTCATCCTTCCATTCGTAGGAAGCGCGAAAATCCCAGTCTTTTTCGAGCCATGCGTCCACCTGACGTCCGATCATGAAGCTCGATGTGACGGGATTGACCCAGCGCATGAGGATCACCTGCGAGGTCGAAATCAGGATGAACAACAGCGGCAACCAAAGAAAAATGAAACGTAAAAATCTTCTTCCACGTGAACGGCGTGGCTTTGTTCTAGTCGCAGTCATAAAGATCGGTGGCTCAATTCGCGCAAGCTTGCGTGGTCATTGCGCCATGCTAAACCAGCACCGGCAATACACCAAGACAGATCGGCGTGACGGTGCTCCCGGAACTCCCACGGAGACGACTGAAACCCGCTAAAATAAGCACATGACCGAAAAGCAATACGATTCACTTCATCGCTTCATGCTCGAACGTGCCGGCGCGCGCGGTGTTTGGGTACGGCTTGAACACTCCTGGCAAGCCATACAGGCGCGCGCGAGTTATCCGAGCGGCGTATTGCATCGATTGGGTGAAACCTGCACCGCCGCCGCCTTGTTCACGGGACATATCAAAGTAGATGGCCGGCTAAGTGTTCAATTGCGCGGCACCGGCGCGTTGAGAACATTGTTTGCCGAATGCACCGCAGAAGGCACGATTCGCGGCATTGCCCGCTACGAAGAACCCGTACCATTGGCGCTGACACCTGAATCATTTGGCGCGGGATCGCTGCTGGCGATAACCATAGAAACCTTGGCACCCGGTGCGCGCGAACCGGTCCGCTATCAAGGCATAGTCGGGCTTGAAGCCGATAGCCTTGCCGACGCCTTCGAAAATTATTTTGTTCAGTCCGAACAACTGCCAACCCATATCCTGCTTGCTGCGACGGAAACCCACACAGCCGGATTGCTGATTCAACAACTACCCAACCAAAAAGCCGACGAAGACGCTTGGCAGCGCGTTTCTGCCCTGTTCGACACACTTGGCAATGACGAGTTGCTTAATACAAGCCATGAAACGATACTTTGGCGTCTTTTCCATGAGGAAGGCGTTAAATTGCTAGACCGGAAAGACCTCGAATTCGGATGCTCGTGTTCCAGATCCCGAGTCGAAGAGGTCATGCGTAGTCTTGGAGCCGATGAAGCACTTGCTTCACTGGAGCAGGAAATTGCGACCATTCACTGTGATTTCTGCGGGCAAGCCTATGTTTTTACAAGGGAAAATCTGGAAGCCCTGTTTTTCACACCTGTGCCGAGCGCCCCTAGTTCTAGCTTGCTGCAATAAATGGTTAAAATCCCGTAAAATGGTGTATGTTGGGCCATGGAACTTTTTCAATTCCGTCGTGCTCCAAAGCCAGTCTTGAAAGGGGTTTTAACGTGAAAATGCGTCTGCTCGCCAGCTTGATCATTGCCATTACGGCAACGGCTGCGCACGCGCAAAATAGCGTTAAATCGCCGCTGGTAGATCGCAAGTCACAGACGATGTTGCCGATCTGGAATACCTTGAACGGCAAGATGGAAGGCGTGATGTTGGTTGATTCCAACTCGATAAATACAGGTAATGGCCGAACCGTTATCCGTCCCGCCAACTCGCTGGCAGCGTTGAATATTCCACTGACATCGCAATTGAAGTTCAGCAGTGCCCTCAGCCTTTCCAACAATCCCGGACTCGGATTGGTGTGTAACGGGCAACCCGGCTTGTTCAGCAACCTCGGCAATCTGGCGCAAAACTGCCGCATTGGCGACCTGCTGAACCCAAACAACAACTTCGGCAGTTCGAGGCCGGATTTGATTATGCAATCCCAACTGCGCTACAAGAATTTCCTGCTTTCTGCCGGCGGCAATTGGTCACAATTCAATTTCAATGCATTCAACGGCAACAGCAAATCGGCTCTTGCCAATAACGGTCCGCGCATCACCTCTGCAACGGTGCAGCAGAAAGAAATCAGCCTCAACGGTGAAGTTTCAATCGGACAAAAAACCTGGCTGAACCTGGGCGGCACGCTTGCACAGGCGAGAGTTATTCCGGCATCGCAGTTATCGGGAAGCGGATTGTTACCCGACGAGTGGCAAACCAATTCGATCACGATCGGCGCGGGCCGCGGTAATTTCGGCGGTGAAATTACCGGCTCGAATATTCAAATACCCGGCCAACCCAGCAGCTTTAAGAGCGTTGGCGCCGGCGTTACCTGGAAAACGCCATGGCGCGGAAAATTATCGGTTGGTGCGGATAACATCAACAGCTCGGGCACCAATCCGTTCAAGACAAGTGACAACAATCCGCTCGATAACGGCGCCGTGCCATTCGTGAAATACGAAGTCGATCTCTAAAACAGCATTGCCCTGATCCATCTAGGGCTGCTGTTCCGCCCTCAGTTCAAGCTCGTAAGCATCTACATACTGCCGCAATTCATTATGGAGCGGCTCCATCTGCACCCGGTATCGCTGCCACGAATTTACATTGCCTTTATGGATAGGCGCACGAACTTGCGCCGCACTGAGCGTTGACGTGATATAGGCAGGACTCTCAGTTTCATTGTTATCTTTCTTCTTCAGCCCACAGAACCGCCTGATTATTTCTGCCTGTCCATCGGGATCTTCCACCAGATTCTCGTATTTAACATCCAGGATGGAATTTGGTGCTTGCTGTTTCCAGAACTGCATTGTCTCGGCATAAAGCCTGTAATGATCAGCAAGCTCAGGCAAGTCGTAGCTGTAAGTAAAACTGGAGGGCCCGAAGAATTGCTTGTAGTTTGAAAAACAGGCATCCATCGGGTTACGCGTAATGTGAATGATCCTTGCATTTGGAATTGCCCTCGCAATCAGGCCGGTGTAAACGTAGTTGCTGGGCTCCTTATCGGTAAAGTATTTCTTTCCCTCGTGTCGCCATGCGTTCTTTCGAAGGTATTCCCTGCCGATGTGGTCGAAATCGAATTGCGCGATGTTTTTTTGAAAGCCCAGACCAAACGGGCTGATGAAATTTGCGTTCGAAGCGATTTCAAGCTCGCGTCTGAATGCCCTCAATTCACCACATGGTTGGACTTCATCGAACGAGCTCAGGATTTTTTCGAGCAGGGTAGTGCCGGTTCGCGGCAAACCGACTATGAATATCGGTACGGCACCATCATTTATTGCACCTGAAGCCACAGGCGAAAAACGGCAGGCCTCAATGATGTTTTGACAACCCTCCGAATCATACCGGGCATCATGATGAACGCTTGAACGCCGCACCTGGTTTGCTTTTTGAAGATGTTTCCACGCAGCCTCGAGTTCATTTTGGGCATCGTACTCGTTGAAGAGCGAGAAATGCATATAGGATTTGTTCACGGCGTCCAGTTTCGGACTGTCAATCACCTTCAGCATTCCGGCAATTCGTTCGTCCCGATTATCCTTTACCTTGAGAACCGATAGCTGGTTATACGAAACCCCGTCCAGCGGATTCAATGCAATTGCCTTTTCGAACTCTGCTCTCGCCGCGGAAAACTTGCCCAGGTACAAAAGCGATACTCCATACATTTGCCTTGAATGAAAATCCAGCGGACTCTGCGAAATCTGATCGAATATTTTCGCGGCCATTTCAACTTGGTCAAGGCTTCCGTAATGCTTGGCGATATAGCTCAAATCCCGGACATCGGTTACTTTCGTCAAATCCAGATGTAGCATCACGGAATTCGCTTCCTCAACCTCGCCAACCATTAGCAATGCATTGCTCGCACTTACTACTTCTCGCCAGCTACTATCGGATGAAGCATGTGCATACGCCAGCCTTGCATAACGCGTTGAATTTTTAAGATCATTGACGATATAGAAAATATACGTCATCTGGCATAAAGCCATGATGTTGCGAGGATATTGAGCAACAAGCTTGGCACTCTCGAACTGCGCAAACTCGGGCTTGCCTTCTTTAATCAAATTATTGATGTGCTTGATGCGTTCATCAATCAATATGTTCAGCTCATTTGACATTTTTCGCCAACTGTTTAGATAAGTGTTTTGTAATTCTGGGGAACCATCGCTATCGGCGCAACGTTGGTCTCCGCCCATTCAAGCGCCGTGTCAAGCAACGTAGAGTATTTCTCTCGCACGTGAGTGGCTTCAGCCAAACGCTCGGCTTCGGTATATATTTTATCAAGCTTTTTCGAGTTTCTATTGAACTCGCGACTGATGCTCGCCTCAATTTCAGCATCTGTTTTATCAAGGCCCAAGAAATCCACTGTTGCATGAATGGCATCAAATGGTCTTTCCACCATGGCTTTCCTGTCGAGCATACTGATGTCCCCATGGATATCCATTTTTATTGCCTTGGCAAAATACTCCATTTGTGAATACCAGACGAGCACGCAGGACTCGGCGAATTCGAATGGATGATCGGTCTCTACGCCGAGATGATTCTGCAGATCAGTCTTATGAATCAAGTGTTGAGCCATCCAGCGAATCTTCTGTTCCGCACTCGGCAGTTTTTTGAAACAGGAGATTAGGAAATCTTCCAGCGCACTGCAAAGCAATACTGCTCTCCCTGGGTAATTACCCAGGATTTCCGGGATCATTCTGTTAACTGAATTGGTGGGCTTTATAACAACCGATCCCGATGGAGTCCATGGCTTCGACAATTCTTTGAGGCTGGCAAGCAGAAAAGGGACGATGTTCCTATTTCCCGCGAGCAATGACTGGCCTGAAATCTTCATAAGCACATCTGGCTCTTTGAGAACCATGATTTTCGGTGTTTCCTGCAACGCTCTTGAAAGCAGGGTTGAGCCGCAAAACGCAGTGTGGAAAATATAACGCAAGGGCCAAGCTTGGTCGGCTGCATGATAATCATGCACGGAAATGCATTCCGGAACCGCATTCTCAAGCTTTAGACTTCTTACGTCCAAAAAGTTGGCTTGCTCGATTTCAGATGCGGTGAGTTGATAGAACAGGTATTCACCACCGTCACTGATGGAACAAAGGAATTTTCTACGTGAGTCATCGTTGTGCATAGGTGGAATACTAACATTGGCACATACTTCGGCATTTGCCAAACGCACAAAATCCAGACAAAAAAAACTCCGCAGCTTTCGCTGCGGAGTCTCAATTGAAGCAACTGCTTTATCAGAAATCTTGACGGTATTGAGCGTACCAGTATGCGCCACCTGGCAGATCATAGGCGCCATCGAAGCTATGTGCGAATGCGCGGTTGTTCGGTGGTGGTTCTTTACCGAACAAGTTACGGGCACCAATGGAAACGCGAGCATCCCATGGAGCTTTCCAGCCCACGTTCAGATCGTGCACAGCGTATGCACCCAGATAGTTATTACGATCAGCCAAACCACCCGGTGTTCCGTCTGGTTTCAACGGCGGTTCGCCGCGGTCATTACACGCACCGATTAAAGCCGAGTTACGACACTTTTCAACCAGCTCGGACACATAACGCGTGGTCCAGTTGATAGTCCAGTCGCCCTTGCTCCAATTGATGTTGGCCGTTGTACGATATTCCCAGTTTGGCGAGCCGGTATATTGGCCAGTCGAATCGGTCGTGGTGCCGTTTTGATCGGTGAAGTCAGCACGGTCTACGAAAGTGGTGTCGGTTTTGAAGGTAAATTTACCCCAATTGCCAGCATCCCATTTGTAACCCAGACCCAAGTCGTAACCCGAGGTAATCAACTTGGCAACGTTGCCTTGAGCCGTACGAACCAAGGTTACCTGGCCGTTGGCAGCACGCGTTGTGCTTGGGCATGCCGAAGCCACGCCGAGGATAATGCAGCGCTCCATCGTTTCCTGGGCACCGAAGCCGACGATTACGTCGTTCAGTTCGATTTTCCAGTAATCCAGGCTCATGTCGAAACCTTCGAGCCAGCTCGGGCTGTAGACTACGCCGATCGTGGTGTTGTCGCCGAATTCAGGCTTCAAGGTTGGATCGCCGCCGCCCAATGCACGGACTTGGCCGTTTGGCTGCGGTGCGCCGCCGACTTCGTCATTCGTAAACGACACGCCGTTTGCTACGCAAGCGGCTTGTTGTGCAGACAGACCTGCTTCAGGTGTCGCGTCAGCATCGCCCAAGCCAGCCCAGTTCACGGTGTTACAAGGATCATCCGCTTGCGGGAAGTTTTCGCTACCGCCACCGAACAACTGGCTCACGCCAGGGGCACGGAAGGTTTCACCGACCGACGCACGAACCAGCAAATCTTCGATTGGTTTCCAGCGAATACCGAATTGGGTATTGGTCGGGCTACCGAGATCTGGAGTGACAACCGTGTTGCCGATCAGGCCTTCAGAATCATACTTCGAACGACGTACGGCTGCTTTAAGTTCCAGTTCTTTCGCGAATGCCAGATCTTTGACGATCGGGAAAACGAATTCTGCATACGCTTCTTTGACTTCTACCGAACCAGTGGTTGGTTCAACGAAGTTGTCCGAGCTACCACCGCTGGAAACCAGGGTATCAGGCTGTGTGAAGTAGGTATCACGACGGGTTTCAAAGCCGACAGCGAAACTGGACATGCCACCAGGCAGTTCAAACAAATCGCCGGTCAAGTTACCGGTGTAGTCAACGCTGGTGAAACCGCGTGTGGCTACTTGGATATAGGTCACATAGTCCAGCATTGCGTCAACATCAGCTTGCGTAATCACGCGGCCCGGGGCAACGGTACGGCCGAGACCGAAAGTCGGACCTTGGAAGATGTTGAAAGGCATACAACCTTGGATACGGGTTGCATAGGAAGCACCGCAATAGAACTGGCCTGATCCAACGTCATAACCCGACTGACCCAGTGCGCGTTGCAGATTGAACAGGTTAACGTAGTTTTCGCCGCGGTTGTCGAATTGATAGTCGTTGCGCTGACCCATCAAGTCCCACGAGAAGTTACGGTCGCCGATGGCAAACGTACCTTGCAGACCCAATTGAATGCCGAGGGCATCATGGTCGGAAATCTTGGTACGCGGACCTGCGCCCGACATGCGGTAACCGATGAAGTTGACGTCGTCGCCAAACGGATTGAAAACGTTGTCTGCGGTTGCGCCGAAAGTCCACTGCGGGCCGAAGCTGCCGTAGTTGGAAATCGTGATTGGCACTGGAGCCAGCTGCTGGACCGATGAACGCTTGGTGTACGAAGCGCGGGCATAGGCAGACACATTGTCCGTAATGTCAAAACGACCGGAGAAGAACAGATTGGTGATCTTGCTTGGTTGTTTCAGGTAGTTGACCGGCGAGAAGTTGTAACGGTCGGCAACGCCATTTGGATGGTAGTCGGCAGGATCGGCAATAGCGCCGGTCGAACCTGGCGTGTAAGACAGGTAAGGGGTCGAAGGACCGATGAATACGCCATATTCACTGTAGAACGAACCGCAAGCAGTGCTGTTTGCAGGGTCGGTACAACCAGGGCGGGAAACGCGGGAAATTGCGCGATCGCCAGCCATGACTTTTTCGTATTCGGTGAAACTTGCGCCGAAGACTACATTGCTGCGCTCGCCGGTTGCACCGACGGTGACGTCGACTGCTTTTTGAGCGCCGTCGCCAGGAGTGTATTGGCCGTACGACACGCCAACTTGGGCACCGTCGTAGTTTTTGCGGGTGATGATGTTGATCACGCCTGCAATTGCGTCCGAGCCGTAAATGGCCGATGCGCCGTCTTTCAGTACGTCGATGCGTTCGACGATAGCCACTGGAATGGTTGTGGTGTCCACAACGCCATCTTCAGAAACCCAACGCTTGCCGTCAACGAGAACCAAGGTACGCGATGCGCCCAAGCCACGCAGAGAAATCGTTTGTGCGCCGTCGCTACCATTGGTTTGGGTGGTAACGGTGCTTAAACCAGAACCATCCGAAGCAGTGATATTGTTCAAAATATCAAAAACGTTAGTCAAACCGGTTTTTTCAATATCGGCACGAGTGATCACTTGGATCGGTTGCGATGTTTCCGCGTCAACACGCTTAATGCGTGAGCCGGTTACTTCGACCGCCTCAATTTCCTTGGTGCCTTTGTCTTGCGCGAAGGCAGACACAGATGCCATGGAAGCAGTTGCGCCGACAAATAATGCGAATTTAATCGCACCTGACAGCTGATTAATATTAGACATTTACTCTCTCTCCAACGTTAGAGTTACTGACTCTAAATGAGTTCTAGGATAAAGCCTCGGGGTGACAGTCCGGAGTGGACTGAAACCCTGGCTCAGCGAGCATAACGCAATTTTTACGTACTGCCAAACCCGTGAAGAGGGGGTAAAGCGTGCGCTAATGCCCAAATCCTGAAAATGTCTGGTGCAAAAATTCTAATATCGGTTTTTTCCCAATGCTTTCATGCACTTACTTGAGTTCTATAGTGACGTCACCGGACATGGTGTTCAGGTTTACGGTACTTTTGCCGTCCCCGAGTCGAGCATTCAGACTTTGGCCAGGCCCGTACTCTTCCTTAACAACTTTGCCTATTGCGCTGGAAATATCGCCGCTGAAGCTCTCCACCCGAAATTGGCCGGAACTGGTTTTTGGCAGGGCCAGACTCAGGCTACCGCTGACCGAGTCCATTTCAATCCGGCCATCGTTGGCGAGACTGGTCTGAAAGCGGCCGTCGCCCGATACCGAATTGAAATGCAATTGTCTCAGCACCGGCGTGTCCAGCTCTACGCTGCCGGAAACCGTCTCGACGTCGAGGCGTCCATTAAGATGGCCAAGCATTTTTACGTCGCCGCTGACCGTGTTGACAGTGACCTGCGGGCTGGTGAGTTTCAAGCTGACGTTGCCGCTCACGCTTTCAACCGACAGTTTGCCGGGCGAAGACGCCAGAATAGTGCTGTCGCCGCTTACGCTATTAATGGACATCCGCGGAGCGGCACTGCCTTGCACGTCGATTTTGGCGCTTACGGCATCAAGATCGAGCGAAGCCTTGATCGGCACCATCAGCTCCAGTTGCGTGGCTTCCTTTACATTGATGCCGCCGCCCCAGTTAAACCAGCCCTTGCGGTCCGGGTATTTCACCTGGATGTGCAAACTGCGGGCATCGCCTTCAATCACCAGCTTTTCGACGCCCTCGCCCAAGGAGCCGGTAATTTGTACCTTGGGTTCGTTCCAGACCCGCACCTTGATCAGGCCGCTGACGTTTTCCACCTTGATCTCGCCATCCGCATTCAAGGCCCGCGTTTGGTTGATCGGTGTGGCGGCCAGGATTGCGCCAGGGCTTAAAAGTGTCGCCAAGCAGAACGTAAATATCAATTTTCCATTAGTTTTCATAAATTTTCCTAGGTAAGGTTCGATGCCATGGCACGTTGTGTCAGTTGCAGCCGCTGCAGGTAAGTACGGCGCAACATGGGAATGAGATAGGTCGATTGCGGACTTTGATTCAATGCCTGCCGCAGCTTGTTTGCCGAGTCGTCGAGCAACCGCAGCTGGCTCTTCACTTCGGGCGCCAGCTCAACGGTGGAAAATTCTTTGAGTGCCGCCTGGTACTCGGTATCCATGGCCTTGACCTCGCTGGAAACCACCTTGGCCTCCATTGAGCCGGCATCTCTTGTGCGATTGGATGAAAACAGAGGCAAGGCAATGGCCGCGACAAACGCCAGGCTTGCCGCCATCGCGAAACTCGACCACGACCGGCGACCCTTGGCAGTCGGCGCATTCTGTATACGTGTCTGGATTCCAGCCCAGAGATCGCGCTCAAGCTCTCGCTCCTTCGGAAGCCCGCGCAGCTGCATACGCAGCTCCGCATCACTTGATGTATTGATGGAATGATTAGTCACGGTAGGCTCCCAGTTTTTCTCTTAGCAAGGCACGGGCACGATGCAATTGTGCTTTTGAACTGCCGACCGCCATTTCGCAATGCTCGGCGATGGCTTCGTGAGTCCAGCCCTCAATATCAAACAAGACCAATACCGCGCGTGCCCGCGGAGGAAGACTGGACACGGCACGCTCCAGATCCATCTGCATGCGTGTTTGATGATTGGCGGTATCGCCGGTTTTTTCGAATGCCAGCACGGCATCGTCCTGCTCCAGATCTTCGGCGCCTTTCCGGGAGCGCAATTCCATCAGGGCGATGTTCACCGCCAACCGATGCAACCAGGTGGAGAAAGCGCTTTCATATCGAAACGTCGGCAATGCCTGCCACGCTTTCACGAAAGCTTCCTGAAGACAATCTTCGGCTCGCGCCTGCTGGCCGCCGCACAAACGCCATAGTACCGAGAACAGGCGTTTCGAGTGCTTACGATAAAGCTGCTCGAACGCTTTTTGGTCGCCGCCACTCGCGGCCCGCACCAGGACGAAATCGTCTTCGCGCACATCCGGTAGCGGGTCGGTCTGAAGGAAGTCGGTGGTCACGGCGGCGTTTAGCATAAACGCTATGATGCCCATACGCAGCCAATGGTTTAAAACAAGCTGGCCGCCAGTTGCACGGCGCGGGTGTGGATGTCGGCAATATGCTCTACCTGCGGGCAGTAACCACCTGCCATCGAAATAGCCATCGGCAGGCCTGCGGTCTTGCAGGCATGCATAACGAAGCGGTCACGCTCCGCCAGTCCCGGCTTGGTCAAGGACAAATAGCCGAGCCGGTCGCCCTCATAGGGATCGGCGCCGGCAAGATAAATCACCGCATCCGGTGCTGCCCGCTCGATCGCAACGGGCAGGAAGTGGGCAAGCTTGTCCAGATATTCGGCATCGCCAGTATGGTTGCGCAACGGCACATCCAGATCCGATGAAGGCTTGATCGCGGGGTAGTTCTTTTCGGCATGCATCGAAAAGGTAAAAATGCTGTCGTCGTCACGGCAAAGTTCGGCGGTGCCGTTACCCTGGTGCACATCGAGATCGACGATCAATATTTTTCCCGCGAGATTTTTTTGCTGGACATAGCGGGCAGCGATGACGCTGTCGTTGAAAACGCAATAACCGCCGCCGCGATCGTATGCCGCATGATGGGTTCCGCCGGCAAGATTGACCGCGATTTTGTCTCCCGTTATCGCAGACTCCAGCGCGAGCATGGTTGCGCCGGAAGATCGACGTGAACGTTCAACCATTTGTTGCGACCACGGAAACCCGATTCTCCGCATTTCCTGCTCGCCCGCATTGCCCGAGCTCATGCGCCTGACGTAATCGGGGCAATGCACGCGCAGCAAATCGTCGTCGCCCGCTGCAATGGGTTCGATCAATTCGATGTTCCAAAGCGCCGCATTTTGTTTTACCCGTTCGTACAGCAAACGGTATTTGTCCATCGGAAAGCTGTGGCCTTCCGGCAAGGGCAGCACGAAATGATGGCAATAGAATGCTTTCATGCGCGCAACTCCCCTCTTCGACGGGAAGAGGGGGTTGGAAAAATAAAATCAGGCCAGTTGCATCGCAATCTTTTCCTGCTCGGCCAGCAGGGCTTTAGGCGTGCGGTCGCCGTAGCTCTGCAGATATTCGCCGATGGCTTCCATTTCTTCGTACCAGGCTTCGCGATTGACGTCGAGCAGTTGATCCAGCGTCGCTGCATCCATGTTCAAACCATCGACATTGAGATCGGCGGCGTTCGGCAGATTGCCGATCGGGGTTTCGTTCGCGTGCGCCTCGCCGGTGACGCGTTTCAGCATCCATTCCAGCACACGCAGGTTGTCACCAAAACCCGGCCACATAAATTTGCCTTCGCTGTTCTTGCGGAACCAATTGACGTGGAAAATTTTCGGCAATTGGGTGCCGGGCTTGTCGAAGCTCAACCAATGTGAAAAATAATCGGCGAAGTTGTAACCGGCGAACGGTTTCATCGCCATCGAATCGCGACGCACCACGCCAACGGCACCGGTGGCGGCAGCGGTCGTTTCGGAAGCCATCGCGGCACCCACCAAAACACCGTGGGTCCAGTTGCGTGCTTCGAATACGAGCGGCACCAACGATTCGCGGCGGCCGCCGAAAACGATCGCCGACAATGGTACGCCTTGCGCGTCTTCCGCCTTGTCCGTGTAGCTCGCGCACTGCTTTGCGGAAACGGTGAAACGGGAATTCGGATGTGCGGCGGGGCCGTTCGCTTTATCGTAATCGCGGCCTTGCCAGTCTTTGACCGGCACGCCGTCCGGCAAACCTTCCCACCAGGGTTGATTGTCGGCCGTCAAGCCGACATTGGTGAAGATGGCATCACGGTTCAACATTGCCAATGCATTCGGATTCGTTTTTGCACTGGTGCCCGGCGCCACGCCGAAGAAGCCGGCTTCCGGATTAATCGCGTACAAGCGGCCATCGGCGCCCGGGCGCATCCAGCAGATATCGTCGCCGACCGTCCACACTTTCCACCCGTCTTTTTTATAGCCGTCGGGCGGAATCAGCATGGCGAGATTTGTTTTGCCGCAGGCACTCGGGAAGGCCGCGGCAACGTAGTGGGTTTCGCCTTTCGGATTTTCGATGCCGACGATCAGCATGTGCTCGGCCAACCAACCTTCGGTACGTGCCTGATACGAAGCGATTCGCAACGCGTGGCATTTTTTGCCAAGCAACGCATTGCCGCCGTAACCGGAACCGAA
>CAZPCE010000030.1:0-17756 GCA_964584915.1 uncultured Arenimonas sp.
ATGCTTTGACGCACACCGACCGGCGCATTGGTGGCCGAGCCGCAAACATAGGCCATTGCCGTGCTGTTGCCCGGGTCGATCTGGCATACAGCAGTGGCCTGACCACGGGCGTTGTAAGCGTATTTTGTTTTAGCTTCAAGCGTATTCGCTGCATTTAATACGCGACGCTCAAGCGGCACGTTGAAATTTGCATGCCAGTCCGTTTGTGTCGTGCGTTTGGTCGCGGCTTTATTGGCCGATTCGATTTTTTGGGTCAACAAACCGCGCGCATCGAAATCGTAATCGAAAGTGGTGCCGTTGGCATCGGTCTCGATATCGCCCCTGCCTGCAGCATCATAGGTTCTCGATGAATTCGTGGCCACGCAGCCCACACAGGTGGTGGACAACCCCGTCATCACCGCCTTGTTTTTTGCAGGCGATACGGCAAAGGTCTTCTGTGAACCGGTAGGCGTCGTGACTAACGGAGACTGTGCATTGGTAAAGTCGATACTGTATTGATCAACATTGCCCGCCAGATAGGTATTAATTGCCCGACTCGAAGAATCGTAAACGGTCGAAGAGTAACGCTGCAGTTTTTCATCGATCACGCCTGTCAGTGCACCGGCACGCGTTTCCGCCGTTACGAATCCGGATTCGTTGTAGCGGTAGCCGATGCTGTTACCGCCGGGATAGGTCACATTGGTCAGATTCTTCGCGCCGTCATAACTGAAATCGATGTATTGACCGTCGGGCAGATTCAAACGGCTGATCAAGCGCTGTGCGTTATACGTGAAATTTAACTCACGACCTTGCGGATCGCTTACTTTGACCAGCAATCCACCAAGATTGTAAGAAAGGGTTTGCTTGAGGCCATTTTGGTCGGTGATAGACACCAGGCCGCCATTGAAGTCGAAGGTTTCAAGCGTTCCGTCTTTGACCAGATAGGTCCAGCCGATCACATTGCTGGAACCGTCCAACAATGAGGTCAAAACGCCGCTATCTGGATCTTCACCAACCCATAATCCACCGGACTGATTGAAATGCAGCATGTTGCCATCGGGACGCGTTACGTATGCGGTATACAGGCTTCCTGAAATGGCGTAACTGACGGATTGGGAATAATTGTGCACACGCATCGCACCCATGCCCATTCGTGTCGACGAGCTGGCCAAAGGCGCACCAGAGCTGTTGTAAAACCAGCCGAAGCTCAATGGGAAAGCACCTTGCCCCTGATATTCGACTTTGCTTTCGAACTTATTGCCAATCAGAGCATTGATTGGATCGCCCAGGCACGCTGGATCTTTCTTGCCGAATGGGCAAGATTTGCCGCGATTGGTATCGGGATTAATGATATTTGGAGGAAGATCGCAGCCTTGCATGAACTGGTAATAGGCGTAGGAGCCTCCCGTTGCTATGCCGGCGCCCGGACATTCCAGATAAGGAATGGCAGCACTATTGTAAGGATGCGGACCTGATATTGCAGAGTTATTGCATTCATGCAGCATGTAATGCGCTTCGCCGATTTCGTAGGTGTAACCCGGACCATATTGAGTTAGCGGGGTTGCACCCGCCCAGTTCCATTCCCGGATCGCGCCAACCTGGCCGCAAATTTCATTGGGCCAATGCTCATTCCATTCACCACCGTAATTAAATGCCGACACATAATCCGGATAACGATGATCAAAATAATCGCCAGTCACGCCATACCAGTTAGACACATTCCAGAATTTAATCGGCGCGGAAGTGTCTGCAAATACTGGCGCACTGAGTATGCTGAATATGCAGGCGAGCATAAATGCGGTAATTTTTTTCATGGTTATCGATCCGGCACGGAGTACAGCATTGAATGGAGTAGCGGCAAAAAGCCCGCGAATTTATGAACAACTGGTCAAAACAAACAAAAAGCACGGCTTTCGCCGTGCTCGAACGACGCCATTCTACCTAGACGAATTAGATAGTGGTAACAATTTGTGACATGCGTCTCAAGACGCGTGAGAAACCCGTCGCATCGGCAGGTAGCGACTGCATGTGGGGCTGCTTGCTTTAAGGGTCGACAAGCATCCTGGAAGCAAGGCGTAATCAACCTCAAGCGGCAAAACAGGCCACCGAATGATTATGGAGAAGAGCTTTCCTTGCCCATGTTCAACACGGCGAGCCAGAGATTGGGCAGGAGTTAACGTATAATTACGCGCTTGTGACGCGATTGATCCGCCACAGAGGTTAATATTGGATACTGTAGATCACGGCCTGCACATTCCTTATTTGCCCACGCAATCAACTCCACATAAACAAATAGGTTAGGCGCTGAATCTGCATGTCCAATAACAATAATGTACCGCCTGAGAACCAGACCGATAAAGATAACCAGAACTTGCCGCCCACCTCGGTGCAGGCAAGCAGTGACGCACCGAAAGTCGAATACTCGCTTTCTGGAGGCTTGGTAGCCCGCCTTGCACGTTTGAATATTGCGCTGGCGTTTACCTCCTACCAATCAAGCTGTTTGTATTTGTTGGGGCGCGATCCGAAAGGTGGCGCGCATCTTCACCAATCGGCGATGCCAAAACCGATGGGCCTTTGCAATGACGGCAATGGTGGGCTGGTATTGTCGGCCGGTGCCGAGATTCTGCATTTCGCGAATATTCTCAATCCCGGCCAGCAGATAAACCGAACTTTTGATGCTTGCTATCTGGCCAGGACCGTTCACGTTACCGGCGCACTCGATGCGCATGATGTCGGTGTCGATAAAAACGGCGGCATCGTTTTCGTCAACACGCGCTTCAACTGTTTGGCCACCGTCTCGCCGCGGCACAGTTTCGAAATGCTGTGGAAACCGTCGTTTATTTCTGCCTTGATCGATGAAGATCGCTGCCATCTGAATGGCTTGGCGATGGAAGATGGTGAGGCCGCCTATGTCACCGCGGTCAGCCGTTCCGACACTATCGATGGCTGGCGTGACCGCCGTGCGGATGGCGGCATCGTAGTTGACGTTCGCAGCAATGAAATTATTTGCGAAGGGCTGTCGATGCCCCACTCGCCTCGCCTGCACAACGGTCAACTCTGGGTACTCAATGCAGGTACCGGCGAGTTGGGCGTGGTCAATCGTTCCGGTGGCGGCATGGGCAAATTCGAAGCCCGGGTTTTCTGCCCCGGTTTTCTGCGTGGCCTGGCATTCCACGGCAAATACGCTTTCGTAGGGCTTTCCAAACCACGTTACAAACGCTTTGAAGGCTTGGCACTGGATGAAAAACTCAAGGCCGCCGACTCCGAACCCTGGTGCGGCGTGCAAGTCATCGATCTGGAAAAAAACAGTTGCGTCGATTGGTTCCGGATAGACGGCAATGTCGGCGAACTCTACGACCTCGAAGTCATCCCGAATGTCGTTTGCCCGATGACCGTGTCGCCAGGCACCGGTGATGCCGCCAACCTGATTACGCACGACGCCTGATTTAAACACTTTCCCTAAATTCGCCCTTTTTATAAGAAACAAATATAAATGAAAAACAAAAATGTGATGCACGGTACCCGCCTGATAATGACCAACGCGATCGCCTCGGCGATGCTGCTTGTTTACGGTCGTAGTGCTTATGCAGGAACCTGCGTCGAAACGCCGGCAGCGTCCGGAAACTGGATTTGCTCGGGGGCTGCGGGGGTCGATGTAACGCAGCCAATAATCGGATCGCCGATTACGATAACGACTGCTCCCGGATTTGGCATCAACACAGCTGCGGGAAATGCACTGACGATCAATTCCTCAAACGGACTTTCGTTCAGTGATACCAATGCTTCGGTAATTCAGGGTGCAACCAATGCCATCTACGCCAGAAACGAAGCATCGGGCGACTTGATCGTTACCGCCAACGGCAGCACCAGCGGCGGCACCTACGGAATACTTGCCTACAATGGAATGGCCACTTCGGATCTGACCATAACTGCTTCAAATGTAGCTGGCGGCCAAACCGGCATCTATGCATTCAGTTACGGCACCGGCGCACTCTCGGTAACTACTACCGGAACGCTGACCGGCACAAACGTCTCTGGCGTTTTTGCCAGGAATACCAGCAACGGAACAGATATGACGATATCCACCGCCGATGTCACGGGCGGTCAATACGGCATTCGCGCTTTTGCTTATGGCACCGGCGCGAACACGGTCACGGCGACCGGAACGGTCACAGGCACCGCCATCGAAGGCATTGCGGCCCAGAACAATGTTTCAGGTACGGACCTCACCGTGACTGCGGTTGACGTTACTGGTGGACAATTCGGCATTGGCGTATCCAACCAAGGCACGGGGTTGACGACGGTGACTTCGACCGGAACAGTCACCGGTACAACTTATACGGGTATTGATGCGCGCACCTTCGGCGCTGGTGTTGTGGTAAATGCAGTCGATGTTACTGGCGGTCAAAGCGGCATTTACGCCATCAATATCGGCACGGGCAACACCACGGTGACGACGACCGGTACCGTAACCGGCACGAATAATTTAGGAATTTTGGCTACGGTGGGGCTCTACGGTTCTGATATCACTGTGACCACGGCTGATGTTTCAGGCGGCCAGACCGGCATATCTGCCAACAACTATGGTACCGGCGCGATAACGGTTACTTCGACAGGTACCGTCACCGGCAATGGAATTTACGGCATCTTGGCTCAAAACCTGGCGGCTGGCGATGACATAGCTGTCTCGGCGGTCGACGTATCCGGCGCATCTACCGGTATTCGCGTCATGCAGAATGGTACGGGTGCGACAACGATCATCTCGACTGGCGACGTCACGGGCACCAGCAACAACGGCATCTACGCTCGAAACAATTACAGCCATTCTACCGACCTGATTATTTCTGCGGTCAACGTCTCCGGTGGAAACAACGGAATCGTGGGCTTGAATAGCGGTACCGGTGAGACAGTCATTACCTCGACTGGAAATGTTACCGGCAGTATTCACGGAATTTATGACTTCAATGGCAGCTACACCACCGGCCTCACGATTAATGCGGTTGATGTAACTGGCGGCCAGACGGGTATTTATGCGACCAACTATGGCGGCGCCATGACAGTTTCCTCGACCGGCACCGTAACTGCAACTAATGGCATCGGCATAAGGGCCCGCAATGGCTTCAACTCTACCGACCTGACGATCAATGCAACTGATGTGACCGGCAACCAAATCGGCATCGTGGCTTTTAATTCCGGCAGCGGCGCAACGAATATCACGACGACTGGAACGATTACCGGAACGAATGGTTACGGGATCTACGCATTGAACAATGCGACATCCACTGATCTTTCAATTTCGACTACTGATGTTACTGGCGACCTTTCCGGAATAATTGCCCTAAACAATGGAAGCGGTTCAACAACCATCACTTCGACTGGAACCGTGGCGGGAACGAATACGATCGGGATCTATGCCCAAAATCGGACTGCAGGCACCGATCTGACCATAAGCTCTGTAGATGTTATAGGCGTTTCATTCGGTGTTCGCGCTAGAAATTTTGGTACTGGCGCAACTACCGTAACATCGACAGGAACAGTGACCGGCACATCGGAAATAGGCATTTATGCTCTAAACAATATTTACAGTACCGACCTCTCCATCACGACAGTGGATGTGACAGGCGGCCTAGCGGGCATCTCTGCCGGCAATTTCGGTACTGGCACAACAGCCATCAGTTCCAGCGGCACGATTTCCGGCGGCGCATACGGAATTGTCGTTACCCAGAGTTCAACTGCCGGAAGTCTTTCAATCAATGCAGCTGACGTGGATGCTGGCCTGACTGGCATCTTCTCTTATAACAATGGCGCAAGTACGACGACGATCACCACGTCTGGCACAGTGACAGGTACAGCCGGCAATGGGATTCAAGCTTTTGGCATCAACAACACCACAGGCATGACAATAAATGCGGCAAATGTTACTGGAGGGCTCAGCGGAATCGATGTAACCAACGTAGGTACCGGTACCACGACAGTATCCGTATCCGGCACGATTCAAGGAGGAAGCGTTGCAGGCATCAATACCTATAGCCTTGCGGGCAACCTGACCACGATTAACCTATCTTCAACCTCGGCAGTGAGTGCAGCCTCAGGTAACGCGATTACCAACAGTCAAGGCAACAGCATTTTGAACGTTGCTTCCGGAGCTTTGATCACCGGAAGCGTGCATTTGAACGATGGGTCCGACACGGTGAACATTGCAAACGGCACCAATATTTCCGGCATCACCGCACTTGACGGTGGCGACGACGTGTCGCTCGGTGACGGTTTCGTCGATATCCTGAATCTCAATAGCGGCTGGACCGGCAATCTCAACGGCGCCAACATCCTCAATTGGGAATTCATCAATATCAATGGCGGCACGGTAGGTTTCAGCAATGCCGCGATTACCGCGGGGCAGATCAACGTCAACAATTTCGGCAGCTTGAATGGCAGTAATAATCTCAACATCACCGGCAATGTCGCGGTTGCTTCAGGCTCAAGAATAATTGCAGGCAATGCCACGGGCACAAACGCGATGAATATCGGCGGCAGCCTGTTCAGTGCCGGCAGTGTTGAACTTTCCGGCCCGGCAGGTCAGCATGTGGCCGGCGACCGTCTGACGGTCAACGGGAATTACATCGGCAGCGGCGGTACGCTAGTGCTGGATACCGTGCTTGCTAACGATGCTTCGGCCACCGATCGCTTGATCGTGGCGGGCAACGCCAGCGGTTCGACCGGCATCGTCGTGAATAACGTCGGCGGTCTGGGTGCGATGACAACGGGCGATGGCATCCTGCTGGTCGATGTTGCAGGCACCTCGGCAGCCAATGCATTCAATTTGAACAACCGGGTAGTTGCCGGCGCATTCAATTACCGCCTGTACCAAAACGGCATTGCCAATCCGGCTGATGGCGATTGGTACCTGCGCTCGTCGACACGCGGCATCACTTCTTCCGCGATGGCCATTCCCGACATGGGCAATAAAACCGCTTTGTCGATGCTGGGCACGTTGAATGACCGTCTGGGCGAGCAGGATGAACGCGGCGCCTGGATTCGCATCCGCGGCACTGCCGGGCAACAAACCTATCGATCGGACATTGGTAACTTTGAAGGCCGTAACGACAACAGCTTCATCCAGACCGGCGTCGATTTGTATCACACGGAAAATACCCGTTGGGGCGTATTCGGCGCGAAGACGCAAAGCACCACGCACGTGTTCGACGCCGCGATCAATCCCGATGTCGAAGCAGGCCGGGCGAAGGTCGATGGTTATGCTGCCGGTGCCTATGTCACGCATTTCACCGATACCTATTACTGGGATGCGGTAATCCAGCAATCCTGGCTTGACGCTACCGCCGACGGCGAAGGTGACCGACTCGAAACCGACAGTAAGAATTGGCTGGCTTCGTTCGAATTCGGTCGTGCGTTCAAATTCGGCAGCAACCATGCACTGGAACCACAGGCGCAACTGATTGTCGGCAAAGGCAGCGTTGATGAGGCCAGCGACGGCTTGGCCACCTACAACTACAGCGACGAAGACGTGTTGATGGGACGTGTGGGCGTGCGCTGGTCGCATGGTAAAGAACAGACTGGCGTGAAAGGCAGTTTTGTTCCTTACGTGAAAGCGAATCTGTGGCGCAACTTCGGCGATGATTCGCTGCTGGTAGTCGGCCCTAGCGACATTACCACCGAACGCAACGACGCCTGGGCCGAAGTCGGCATGGGCTTCAGCGTAAGCACGCTGCACGACTGGTCGATATTCATGCAATACAACTACGAAAAAGGTTTGGGAGATTCCGATCTGGAAAACCACAGCGGCACGATCGGCCTGCGCCGCAATTGGTAACTTCTTCAAACCCTGCCCCGCCCCGGCGAAAGCTTGGGCGGGGCATTTTTTTTGCTTCTCAATCCAGTTGTCGCCAGTTGTTGATACCGATTATCGGGTGGCCGGCGAGGATGCTAGAAAATCCTCGAAAAAATCCGCTTCACGAACTGGATGCCCATTCCAAAAAAGGACGCGGATTCGCTTTCCGGTGCGATGATGACCAAACCCTTCGCGACTCCGGGTGTAGATTCCCGGACTATGGTGTACGGGTTGATCAGGCTCTTCCATGGGTGACGATGGCTGTCCGCGCTGAATTGGGCATGGCGATTCCAAGCCACCAGCCGCATCGGTTTTATGGACGACATGCTGTCCCTGGGCGTGTTGTGTATTCTCGCTTCCAGAAGCAACCTTCCCTCACCACCGATACAACGGGCATAGTGAAAGAATATCTTGCCGAGCAGCAAGGTAGACAGCCTGAGACTGATGTCGGTCTTCAGTTCCACATTGTTGCTCGCGCCGTAAAAATTCTCGTAGTTGAAAATAACCTCTTCACCCGGTTGCATCCGCCATTCGACTATCGAATAGGCGCCGCGTGCGGAGGCTTCCATTCCTCTTACTTCTTCGGCGCCCTCTTTCTGTCTCGATGGACTGAATACACTCCGGTTAAACAGGAAGTAACAGCCATGCAGAATGCGGGCGATGGGTGCAGACCATCGCCATGGAGCAAATTCTATATCGGCCAGGGTATTGGTCAGGCTGCCGCGATTGATGATCGGAAACGGAAACTTGCCATCTATCGTGACTTCGGAACCGGCCACATAACT
Source organism: uncultured Arenimonas sp. (assembly GCA_964584915.1). Lineage (GTDB taxonomy): Bacteria > Pseudomonadota > Gammaproteobacteria > Xanthomonadales > Xanthomonadaceae > Arenimonas. The sequence continues at coordinate 8,611 of CAZPCE010000030.1, forward strand.
TCCTTCGACCGGGTTTTCAATATCGAATGAAATTCTCGACTCGCCGTTCCTGTCGAACAACTCCAACGCGAGCACATACAGGAAACTCCTGATTGCTATCAACAATAATCCGATCCAGCCCAGTACGCGAAGCAGATCATTCAGTCTGAAAATCGATTTCGCGGTTGAGTAACCGGCAGCATGCATCCCGTCGATTTCCGCATCGGCATGGATACGTGCATGATCGATCCTTTGCTGGATCGTCATTGCAGCGATATCGACATCGCTGTCCAGCCGTCCGGCATATTGAGTTGCCAGTCCCGCACGGTTGCGGGAATATGCCGCTTCTGCCGAACCCGCCATGCCGTTCATGACGCAATTGGCCGGATGAAACAGGCTGCACTTTTGCCGACCAAGCGGAATAACGTCGGGCACCAGATTGGCGATGGCATGCGTTGCCGTTTCGGCGTCGACTGCTCCGGTCTCCGACTTTTCTTCAAGCACGGCCAGATTCCTGAAAGCGGAGACTGCGGTATCGTCACGCATACGATCCATTGAAAGCAGGACGCTTTTGCGGAAACCCACCGAAACGATTTTCCAGGATTCTTTGGTACCCGGCTTGGCGAAACACGGAAAGCCGCCGCCATTGATGGTGGTAAACGTCGTTGGATCGGCATCGCCAAGATTCGAGAGAAATGGCCTGAAATCCGTCGAGTCCAACCGCACCGCCGTGCTTACTTCGGCGACCGTGCACTGCGGCAGCGTGCCGAGGACTTCATAAACAGCCCTTGCATTGGCTGGCGTGCCAAGCTCGCGCGATAGAATTTCCCAGGCATCGCGTTCGCTATGCGCAAGCGCACGTACAAGTCCTTTCCTGATCACATCCGTATGGACGGCAGTGTTGCTTGAAGGTGCCGACAGCAACGTCTGGACGTCGGGGCCAATATCCACTTTCACCTGTCCCAGCAAGCGCAATAGCCGGTTTCTGCGCTGATGCTGCAGCCGCTGCTTCGGCGTCAAACGGCCGTATTCAGCAATGTACAAAGCTATCTTGCGTGCTTTTATTTTGGCATCCATCTCGCCAAGCAATCGATTTCGCGTATCGACCGATTGCCGGTAACTCATTAATTCGACCAGATCTGCAGGTTTCGGCACCGGGCTTTCGAATAGGCGGCGTCTTTCCGTCACGAGACGCGAGAGCACCGCGTCATCATCGCTTGCGGTCGGAAGTGATAGAACGCCGGAGGGCGCCAGGGTTTGCAGAAATGCGGATCGATTTTTCGCCTGGATGATCCATTCATCGACGGGCGTTTCAAGCATTCGTTTCCTGGCAACGCTGTAGCGCCGGAATATCTGCTGCTCCAAATCCTTATCCGGATTCTGCTGCCTGATTTTATTTGCGGGCAATTCGTTGCCCATACCGGTACATGCCACATACACCGGCGGTTTAAGACCCTGCACGGCACAGAATTCATCGAGCGTGGTGTATTGATAGGCAAGCTCCGTGATGCCCTGCGATATTGCCGAAGCCACGCCCAGCAACACCACGATCACTACTGCCATCGGGCTCCACACCACGAACGCCTGCCAGAGAACCGTTTTGAATTTCCGATTACCGCTGCGGAATGCCTGAATCAATGGAAGATTCTGCCGGTAGGCTTTCATTCCGATGACCAGCAAACCGGCCCCCAGAAGCAAGGCGATAACAACAGTTCCAATCGAAAGCGACATCAACTTCTCTCATGCATCTCTTGCCGCCAGATTACTCCCGAACACGTTCCAAAGGGAATGCATTATCCGGAAAAAAATCAATGCGCAACATCGATCACCAGACGCGACGGTTCTGCAAGAACGCGCGGTATGTATTCATTCTCACGCATCACGCCGGCCACCCAGGTCACTTCGCCTTCGAAGTCGCAAGTACGCACCAGTTCGCGCAACGCAATCTGGTTCAACATGCGGCGACGGGGACCACTGGTCGCCTCGCCTGCTTCCGTATGCGCTTGTGCACCGCGGAAGGTGATTTGCAGCCAGGCATTGCCTGCCACCGACACCGGCTCGCCGCTCCCGCAATCGACAACCTGCGAAGGCTCGACATATTTCACTTCCCATTCCGGCAATCCGGCATCGTTGAACTCGAATACCATGCGATCCATTCCCGGTTGATTGCCAAAGCGAACGGCTTTCAGGATTTGAATGGCATATCCGCCGTTGGTTCTTCCGACAACCGATACGCCTTTGGTTTCTGCGGCAGTTAGGGATTCGGCGGTGTTCGTTTCATCCGACATTGCGGATTTCGTCACTGGCGACGGCGCAACCGTTTCTTCCTGCTTGCCACAACCGCCGCAAAGAATCGCAGTCGCCCAAACGGCAATGCGCAAGAAATCCGGCGCGTTCTTCCGTTGTTTTTCAAATCGCATGAAGTAATCCCTTCGCCGGCCGGGGCAGCCGCATACACACGCTAACTTACATGGAAGTGTGCTTCCGTGCGTCTTCATACATTGCAAGCAAATGCGCCAGATGCCGTCGTTCAAGCACCAGATGCTTGGATAGGCCCCAGGGACTTCTTCCACGCTGGTACTTGAAATCGACCCATTTAACTCTCGGGCTTGCATGACGGAATGTTTCCCACAGCATCGGCAGGTAATCCTGCTCCAGCCGCTGGCCGACAATATGCCTGATGCTGATCCTGTCGGGATCGCCCCGCGGTGCGCGATAAGTGATGTAAAGCGAACGATGCCTGCATTTGCCGCACCGACGGCGCAGAAGTTTTTGATCCCAACCGCCGGGCGCCAATTCGTCAAAGATGAAAGCGGCAATGCTGCGGGATTCGCAAACCGTCAGCCATGCAGGCTTGTCGCCGCAGAAGCTGCATTGCCAACCGTATTTAGCCATTGCATGCGTATCCTGAAATCAAGCCACCGCTCTTTCTTCGACGTAGGCTTTCAATCCCTCGAGCATCACGTTCCAGTTTTTTTCGGATTCGATACGGGCATCGTCGTCGGCGTTATTGTCCTGGGTAAGCGACACTTCGGTGCGGTCGGCGCCGTCTGCAAGATAAATCGTGACGAAATTATAATTGTCGGCAATGTCCGGCTTTCCGGATGAAGAACTGTAATGGCTGTACCGAAGCAGTTTTTCAGGCTCTATCTTCAGGAGCACGCCTTTATCCTCATACTTCTTGCCGTTGAATTCGCCTCTCCACCTGATCTCGCTTCCCTCTACCCAGCCCGATTCAACATCGGCCCCGAACATGTAGTGTTTGATCGCGGCGGGATTGACGAGCGCATCCCATACTTCACGCCTGCTCGACATAATCGCAATGGTGGCATTGGCCATAAAATCATCGGTGCCCATGAGCATTCCTTTCAACGTGGATTGATCTTTATTTATCTCCAAAAGCCGATCGGCGTCAGTGCGTCAACACACAAAAGGCAAACGGCGACGCTGATGTGATGATTGGCTGACTGGCCCGGCAGCTAAGTGAGCCATCGCACAGATACGAGCAACACACGTTGATAGTTTGGATTCACGAATCACCTGCACGCTGGATGTGCAGCGTGGTTTTACAAATCCACCTATGAGGCCAACGCCATGAATACAGTAAGTCAGGAAGAACTGAACAAATCGATGAATTCACCGCTTACGCCTGCCATCCAAACCGACCGCGTCGACATGATCACCGCATTGTTCATTGATCGCGAAAGTGCAGAACACGCGTTCAACTCGGTCACCAATCGCGGTTATCACAAAGACGAAGTGAATCTGGTGATGTCGGATGCGACGAGGCAAAAACATTTTCAGGAAAACCCGATTACCTACAACGAAATGGGTAGCAAGGTAGCCGACGGTGCCGGCATTGGCAGTGCAATTGGCGGAACGATTGGTTCCATCGCCGCCGTGGTGGCCACGGTTGGGACCACGCTCGCCGTGCCCGGACTGGGCATCATTTTCTACGGACCCGCCGTTGCGGCGCTGGCAGGACTGGGTGCCGGTGGTCTGACCGGCGGCGTTGTCGGCGCGTTGATCGGCTTGGGCATTCCCGAAGAACGGGTACGACATTACCAAAGCGGTATTGATGAAGGTGGAATCCTGATGGGCGTAAAGCCGAAATCGGATGAGGATGCCGCCAATATCGAACAAGACTGGAAGACCAATAACGGTCAGCATATTTATCGCTGATAACCGCCCTGTTCCACAGACAGTTTGTAGTGCCCAAATTCGGCCCCGGTGTGCGGAACATCGGGGCCGTCGACATTTTTCTTCTGTTCGGTAAACGCAAGCTGCATTTGCGGATGATTTCCGCAATACTTCGCGAATGAACAGACTATTCCTGAGTTTCTGCCTTCTCGCATTCGCCGCTATCGCGAATGCTTCCGAACTCTCGGCGCGGACAATCTACCTTGTGCGGCACGGCCAATACGTATCCGATCCGACCATAAACGAAAAGATCGGCCCCGGCATTTCGCCGATCGGCTCCGCACAGGCGCACATGGCTGGAGCGCGATTGGCCGGCCTGCAGATCAAATTCGATTCGTTTTACGTCAGCCCGATGCAGCGCGCACGCGACACCGCCGCCATCATTGGCCAGAATTTTCCCGGCAGTAAATTCGGCGTAATTGACGACCTCGCCGAATGCACGCCGCCTACCCACGACAAAAAAATCATGGCGGCGGAAAAACCCGAGGATATGGCCGCGTGCACCGCGGCCTTGAATCGCGTGTTCGCGAAGTATTTCAAACCTTCGCAAGAAGGCGTTCGCAACGAGTTGTTCGTTTGCCATGGCAACGTGATCAGGTCCATGGTGGTACGTGCACTTGGCGTTGATCCCGACAGTTGGCTGTCGATGTCGGTAGGCCATGCCAGCATTACCAAAATCCGGATAGAAGCCGATGGCCACTTCAAGGTAATCGCGATCGGCGATGTCGGTCACTTGCCTCCGAACCTGCTCACCGGCGCGAGCGGCGATCCCGATCGCAGTCTCGCCATTCCGTCCCTGCCCTGACCCGCTTCGTATTACCGGGTAATATTGCCCTGAAGTCTTTCATGACAGTGGTGCAAAAAAATACATCTGGAACTTTCGGAATAGTGACATGAAAAAACGGACGCGAACCAGGAGCAACCAGCCTCGGAACTGATTTCGAAAAGAATCGCCGACCTGTCGGACTGGCGTGGCAAAACCCTCGGCAGGATGCGCATGCTGATCAAGCAGGCGGATCCCGAAGTCATCGAGGAATGGAAATGGATGGGCACGCCGGTCTGGTCGCACGACGGCATTCTCTGTACCGGCGAATCCTACAAGGACAAAGTGAAACTCACCTTTGCCAAGGGCGCGTTTCTGAAAGATCCCGCCGGTCTCTTCAATGCGAGTCTCGATGGTAACCTGCGCCGCGCGATCGACATTCACGAAGATCAGGAAGTCGACGAGTCCGACTTCAAGGCGCTGGTGCTCGAAGCGATCGCGTTCAACGGTGCAAGCAAATCGAAATCAAGGAAGAAAACCCAGTCCTAGCCAATCGTCCGCTGCGACTCCACACTCGCCGCACGAAACAACGCCGCCGACGCAAGCCACATTGCACAGAAGAATATTCCGAGCGCGGCGGCTTCGTAACCCCAATTGGCGGCTGCCGCGATCACGCCTACAAGAGCCTGTGCGAATGCCGTTGCGACCAAAGCACGCGACATTCCACGCGGCCGGAAGCGCGCAATGATCGCACCGATAAAACCGACGGCAAGAACGCCTCCGAACATCAGGTTGGGAGGATTGTTTTCATCACCGATGATGCCCACGGCAAGGTTCAACCATACGAGAATGAAAGATGCCGCAAGCGCAATGCCGAAGGCGGCCCGGTACGCAATATTTCCGCTCAGCCACACGGCGAATTCATAGGTGCAGCAAAAGGTCAGCAACATGAAACCCATGACGGCGAAATCGGAACCTGTCCAATTCACTTCGCGCGTAAACTGCATCGCCACGCAGGGCAGCAACAAAAGGAACGCCGAGGCACCCCACACCACCACCCGCATCGGATTCCCGTGGCGACCGCCACCATTTTGCGAACCTCGCATTGCGTTGGCCGTATTTGCTTGCATGATCCCGCCCCACTCATTGTTGAAGTGGTGCCATCTTCCAACCGACACGTGAATACAGGATGTGCGCTTTGTGTGGCGAGGGTGAAGCGTTGGTCGGACCCTGGCCCGACAAAAGTAATTTCGCAATCCGTCCAAAGCGTCGGGCCGGGGCCCGACCTACGTGATTTCTTGCGGCTCGCTTTCTGCTCGCGCAACGCGGCTGGTTACCGTCAAATCGGCCGTCACGTTTCCGAGTGTCGCGAAAATATCCGGGATCACATCGACGGCTACCAGCAAGCCCAGTGCATCAACTGGCAAGCCGGCCGATTGCACCACTGGCAAATTGGTGCCCATGAAAATCGCCGAACCCGGCAAGCCGACCGAACCAATCGAAATCAGCACGGAAAGACCGACGCATACCGCCAGGGTAGCCAGCGGCAAATCGATACCGTATGCCCAGGCGATGAAAGACACGACGCCGAGATATTGAATTGGACTGGTGATACGGAACAGCGACACGGCCAAAGGCAATACCAGCCCCGTGACCTGATTCGGATAGCCCAGTGCTTGCGCACTGTTCACCATGGCCGGCAAGGTTGCCACTGATGATTGTGTGCTCATCGCGATCACCTGCGCCGGCAAGATCGCCTTGGCATAACGCATCAATGGCTCGCCTTTCCCGATGCTGGCAACCGCATACAAAATCGCGGTGATGCTCAAATACAAAAGGCATAACATCAAAATGTAGATGCCCAGTGCCTTGATGATGCCTCCACCTGCCTGCGCGCTCAGCGGCAGAATCAATGCGAACACACCAAGCGGTCCGACCCACAATATCCAATTCACCATTTGAATGATGGTTTCGGAAACGCCGCGAAAAAACTCGATGATCAGCTTCCGGCGCTCGGCGTTTATCTGGGTCAACGCAAACGCGAACAACAAGGTGAATGCCACCAAGGGTACGATCGCACCGGCTGCGGCGGCGGAAATCACGTTGGTTGGAATAATCGTGCTGGTCCAGTCACTGCCGCTCGTGGCCGGTAATGCGGCAGTCGAAGCGGACTGCAGGGTTTGCATCAGTTCGGGGCTGTGTGGCATGAAGCCGAGAAACAGTGGCGCGGCAATTGCGGTTCCCAAGCCGGCAAGAAACAACAGCGTGATGATCCAAATCATCGCGCGTCTGGCCACCCTGCCCGATTCGGCGATATCGCTGGCCTGGTTGATGCCGACGATCAGCAAGGACGCGACCAAAGGCACGATGGTCATCTGCAATGCATTCAACCATAACTTGCCAACGGGCTGTGCCACGGCACTGGCTTTCGGCACCCAATCCGGCGCGAAAGCGCCGAGCAGCAATCCTATGACGACGCCGAGCAATAAACCGATAAATACGCGAGTGGATGAAGACATTGTGAATTCTTATTCAGTGGAATAATGATGGAAAAACAAGGTTGCCCACCATATCAACAAATCCGGAATAAAAAAGGGGGGCAGCCCCCTATAAACCGCCCGGATTGAATTTATATTTATCCGCGCAATAAAAAAGGATGTTTTTCGGGTTGCTCAGGCAAAGATAGAATTCCTTCGTGCTGCCCTCGGAACCTTCGCACGACTTCAGGTCGATGGAGTCACGGATGGCCTTCATCTTCTTGCCCGTATCGGCGAACGCCTGCCGGGTCATGTAGCCGTCGTTGAAGTTGAGTTCGGCCATAAGCATGGACTGGTCCAGGAAGCGCCAGGTATCTTTCACGGCTTTCTGGCAATTCAATGCCTCGGCGTTTTCTTCGCCATTTTCAAACAGGGTTTTCGCCAATCCCGACGCCATTTCCGCTGCTTCCTTCGGAACGGCTTTTTCCTTTGCCCGCGGTTTGACGTAAACCTTGTCGCTGACTTTTTCAAACACGAAATCCGAACCGCTGACGCTGGCGGCCATGGTTTTTTCATCGAGCTGGCTGATATCCACCACGCCAAAATCGAATTCCAGCCTATGGCCGTCGGTAATGTAGTAAACCGATGGGCTCATCGAGTGGATGTTGCCGTTAGCCGAATAGGACACTTGCGACATATGGTTGCCGCTGTATTCCCATCGGTCGTCATCGTCGCCGTAGTCCCGGCCGTTGTAGGTGACAATTCTCCAACTGCCTTCAAGCGCGCTTTCATTCACTTCGACGGCGAAAGCCGGGTTTGCCAAAAGCACCAGCATGGCAACGACAAATCTCAACATGCAGACTTCCTTGATGGATGATGAAGTGCCTAATTGTAAGCAATACCAAAACACCCCGCATGGGCGGGGTGTTCGTTGGTATTTTTGTGTGGCTTACCAAATCCGCACGCGTTGCTCCGGCGGCAGATACAACTTGTCGCCCGGCTTCACGTCGAACGCGGCATACCACGGATCGAAATTGCGTACCGAGCCATTGGCGCGGTACATGCCCGGTGAATGCGGGTCGGATTTGATCTGGTTGACCAGTGCTTCATCCCGATATTTGGTCCGCCAAATTTGCGCGTACGCCATGAAGAATCGCTGGTCGCCGGTCAGACCGTCGATGATCGGTGCTTGCTTGCCTTTCAGGCTGAGGTGGTAAGCGGTGTATGCCATCGACAAGCCGCCGAGATCGCCAATGTTTTCGCCCATCGTCAACGCACCGTTGACGCAGATTTTATCCAGCGGACAGAACTGGTTGTATTGCGCACCGAGCGCCTTAACCCGCGTTTCAAAATTCGCGCGGTCAGCATCGGTCCACCAGTTTTGCTGGATGCCCTGCCAATCGGACTTGCGGCCCTGATCGTCGAAGCCGTGGCCCATTTCGTGGCCAATCACCGCACCGATGGCACCGTAATTCACCGCCGCATCGGCATGCGCATCGAAGAACGGCGGTTGCAAAATCGCAGCCGGGAAAACGATCTCGTTGAACGAACCGTTGTAATAGGCGTTAACGGTGTTCGGCGTCATCGACCATTCTTCACGATCGGTTTTCTTGCCGATGCGTGCGTTTTGATCATTGACGTAATAAGTACGCAACGCCAGCACGTTCGCCATCAGGTTATCGGGCACTATCGCAACCGAGCTGTAATCCCTCCATTTTGACGGGTAA
>CAZPCE010000031.1:0-3252 GCA_964584915.1 uncultured Arenimonas sp.
TTTTCGTGAACCTGCTGTTCTTCCCGCAGCACTTCCTGGGTCTGGCCGGCATGCAACGTCGCGTGCCCGACTACAACCCGGCATTCGCCGACTTCAACATGTGGTCGTCGATCGGCGGCTTTGGTTTCGGTTTGAGCCAGTTGTTGTTCGCCTATATCGTGTACGCGAGTATTCGCGGCGGCGTCAAAGCCGAAGCGCGTTCGTGGGAAGGTGCCAAGGGCCTTGAATGGACATTGTCTTCGCCGCCTCCGCACCACAGCTTCACCACGCCGCCGGTCATCAAGGACGGTGATCTGGCCCATGGCGATATCACCCACTAATGGCCAGCTCCGGACAAAACACGGAAGCACCGGGCCGCGCGAAAGCGCGGCGCACGGCGCTGATCGTCGGCCTGATTGCGCTTGCCGTTTACGGCGGCTTCTTTCTGACGATGCTGTAAGTCGATGAAACCTGAAGTTCGCAAAACGCTAAAGAACGTCGCACTGATTTCGGTGTGCTCGTTTGCGTTTGCGTTCTCGATGGTGCCTTTGTACAACATCGCCTGCGAAAAAATATTCGGCATAAAGATGGAAAAGGGTCCGACCGGCGAGGAAACGCTGGCCGGTACCAAAGTCAACAAGAATCGCAAGGTCACGGTCGAATTCGACGGCACCGTCAATTCGAAACTGCCCTGGGACTTCCAGCCCTCGCAGCTGACGATGGAAGTGATTCCCGGCAAAATGTACGACACCCATTACGTTGCGAAAAACAATGCCTCGTATGCGGTAGTAGGGAATGCAGCGCCGTCGGTTACGCCGGTGTCGGCTTCGAGCTTTTTCCAGAAAACCGAATGTTTCTGTTTCACGCAGCAGCTTCTGAAAGCCGGGGAACAACGCGATATGCCCGTGCGTTTCGTCATCAATCCGAATTTGCCGGATGATGTGCATACCATTACGCTGTCATACACTTTTTTCATCAATGACAAGGCGACCGCGCTCGCAAAAGCGCCTAGTTCATCACTGACCGCAAGGTCGGCGCCATAACACTTTAGATAAAGACTGGGGAATTACCATGGCACATGCCCAACCCGATGCAAACGTTTATTACGTTCCGCACCACAGCCGCTGGCCTTTCATAGGTTCAGTCGTCATGTTCACCATGATGGTGGGCGTAGCGAACTGGTTCAACGGAAGCGATTGGGGCTTCAACGTTTTCATGGTCGGCATGCTCGGCATGTTGCTCACGCTCGGTTTCTGGTTCGGCGACGTGATTTCCGAATCCTTGCAAGGCAATTACAACGACCAAGTCGACACATCGTTTCGCATGGGCATGATGTGGTTCATATTTTCCGAAGTCATGTTCTTCGCCGCCTTCTTCGGTGCCTTGTTCTATGCGCGTAATTTCGCTTTGCCCTGGTTGTCTGGCGAAGGCGATGGCGCGTTGACCAATAATTATCTTTGGCACGGATTCAGTGCCGGTTGGCCGACCAACGGTCCGGCCGACATCGGTGGCGAGTTTGAAACCATTCCTGCCTGGGGTTTGCCGCTGGTCAATACGCTGATCCTGCTCACTTCGGGCGTGACCATCACCATGGCCCATCATGCGCTGAAGGAAAATGCCCGCAAGGCATTGCTGATCTGGCTCGGATTGACGGTGGCACTCGGCGCCTTGTTCTTGTTCTATCAGGCGGAAGAATACATCCATGCCTATCACGAACTGAACCTGACGCTGGGTTCCGGCATTTATGGTTCGACTTTCTTCATGTTGACCGGGTTCCACGGCATGCACGTCGCGCTCGGCACCATCATGTTGTCGGTGATGTGGCTGCGTTGCGCGAAAGGCCATTTCAGCAAGGACCATCACTTTGCCTTCGAAGCGGTGGCATGGTACTGGCATTTCGTGGACGTGGTGTGGCTGGGCTTGTTCCTGTTCGTCTACGTTCTTTGACGGATTGTGCATGTCGCAACATCAAAAAGCCGGCATTGCCGGCTTTTTTGTGGCTGATGATTCCTGTGTTGCAGAAGCCATGTTTCAATTGACCTTACAACCGAAAGATTCCACGATGACGCCAATTTCCGAATTCCCGCTTTGCCAAGGAGTTGCTGAATAATGAAACCAATGATCGGTCTGATATTTCTGTGCCTGGCCTTTCAAGCCCATGCGGCGGAAGAAAATGAATTCAAGGCGTTTTTTACCGAGTATGAAACGCTGGACAGCCAGTTTGACGTTGCGCTGGCCAATCTGTACTCGGACGAAGCGAAAGTGATCGGAGTCCGATTGATGCCCGATGCCAGCGAGAAAACGATGACGTTTGACGGCAAGAAATGGAAACAGCTGATTGTCGATCTGATGCCTGTCGCCAAGGAGGCTGGCGACAACAATAAATTCAGCAACATAGCCATTTCAGAAAATGGTGATGGTGCGAAAATAACGGCGACCCGATATTCGGCAAGAAAATGCTATGAGGATAAAGACTATTACATGGTAGTAAAGCGGAATGCCGGAGGGCCAATTGAAATCATCGAGGAATTTTCAAAATCACCGCAGCAATCGAAATGTGAAAATGCCAGCCAGGATGACCTTGCCTTGACCCTTCAAGCACTCTCCATTCGGCTGGGCAAGCAGCTTCCGGTAATGCTCGATACGGATACAAGGCTCGAAAGAATATCGGCCGAGGGTCATGCACTGACCTATCAATATGAGCTGGTGAATTACGCGTCCGGCCAGCTTGATGCTGCTGCATTGGAAGCGGCATTGAAACCGAACGTAGTCAAACAGGCTTGTGCAACGGCAAACATGAAGTCCATCGTTGATCAGGGCGGGACTATATCCTATCGCTACAACAGTAACGATAAAGTACAGGTTGCCGAGATACTGGTGAACAAGGAAAGCTGCAAATGACTCCAGCCACGTCATCCATCAGCGAATCGGAATGAGTTTCGACCTGTACCTGCAGGTATTCGAGAATGGCCATGCGGCCGGGGTTGCCCCTGAAATCATTCGGGCCACTTTCGGTCAATACCTGGTCGAAGTCGAAGAGGATTTCTGGCAGGTGCAGTATGACGTCGCCGAATCGAGCGATCTTTTTCTGCAGACCGTTCCGGGCGATGCGGGCTTGATTCATTCCCTGTCTATCCACCGGCCTTGCAGGGATATACGGCTCTGGGAGGCAGTTTGGCGATTGCTCAAGATGCCGGGCACGATATTTTACTTTCCGGGCTGCCATGCCCCGTTGGCGCGCGATCCGGCTGCAGTGGTCGCGATGCCATCCGA
>CAZPCE010000031.1:3352-17339 GCA_964584915.1 uncultured Arenimonas sp.
GATGCCGTGCGGTTGGATCACGCCGGTATAGATACCCAAAATAACCAGAAGAATCAGGCCCACCGACAGGCCGATGCGCCAGCTGAGCGATTTGACCGTCCGATTGCTTTTGCCCTTGTCGACCATCATGTAATACAGGCCGGCACCCAGGTTGTACAGGATCACGATCAACACGCCGATTATGAGCAGTTTTTGCACGGTGAACACCTTGGATAAGCGATAATTGCATTATCCGCTTTCAACGAGAGAAATGGGTGAAAAAACCCTGGCTTTATTACCTGTTCGCCGCCATTTTATGCCTCGCCTTTTTTTCGCTGGGTCGCTGGCAGCTCGCGCGCGCAGAATGGAAACAACAGCGGCTTGACTCGGTCGCCGCGATCCTGAAAGACAGAAAACCGCTGTCGCTGTCGCAGCTCTCGAAACAAAACAACACGGATTTGGCCTGGGCCGCGGGACGCGGACATTTCCTGGCAACACCGGCATTGCTACTCGATAACCAGCGGCTCGGCGAAGAGGTCGGCGTGAATGTGTATCGGGTATTTCAACCCGATCAAGGCCAGGCTTTGCTGGTGAATCTTGGCTGGTTGCCGGTTCCGGGAGATCGCAGCATGCCAAGGCTCGAAAAAATAACGGGTACCTATGCTTTGAACGGTTTACTCGCACCGCCACCTTCACCGGGACTTGCGATCGGGCCGGCGTATGTGAAAACCAACAATGATTACTGGTTGCTGACACGCATGCCGCTGGATCAACTACGTGCGGATCTGAAGATGCCGCTGGCAACGCGGGTGCTGCGCTTGAACCCGGAGCTGAAAATCGGCTATGCACGCGATCTGGACGTGCTGCCCAATACACTGCCGCCGGAAAAACACAGGGGCTATGCCGTGCAATGGTTTGGCATGTGCGTGGCAACCATTATCATCACCCTCGTGCTGGGGTTTCGCCGAAAGAAAAATGACGGAAGAGAAAAAAATGTCTGATACCGCACGTCCATCGCAATTGAAATCGCGTTTAATCCTGCTGTTGATCGTCGCGATGTTTTTTTCATCGTTCTTCATCGCCTGGGGTTTGCGCCTGTCAGGATGGACGCCGAGCGGCTCGAAGAATCTCGGCGAGCTGATCCAGCCACCGAAAGACCTGTCGACCCCCGGTTTTCGGTATGCCGATGGCAAGCCTTATGCGTGGGAAACCGAAAAGCATGTTTGGCGAGTGGTGGTGGTGCCGAGCGCCGATTGTCAAACAGCTTGCGCAAAGATGACCGATACCTTGCAGCGTGTCTGGGAAACGCAGGGACGCCAGGCGGATCGCGTGGACGTTTTGTGGTTCGGCGAATTGCCGAAAGACGCCCGCACATTCCGCAAGTTGTTCGTGATGCAGCCATCGCCCGCCTTGCAGGCCGCGCTGACGCAAACTTCCAACGCCGATTCGGTGCCGGTGTACCTGATCGATCCCAATGGTTTTCTGGTGATGCAATATAGTCCGGGCTTTGATCCGTCGGATCTTCGGAAAGACTTGGCGCGTTTACTGAAATAAGCAGGTTTAATCACGTAAAATACCGGCATGAATCCTCCTTTTCGTCATTTTCATCGTTTGGCATGGGCTGCAGTGGCGCTGGCTTTTTGCGTGATCGTGTTCGGGGGCTTTGTCCGCCTGTCGAATGCGGGCTTGAGCTGCCCCGATTGGCCAACCTGCTATGGGCAGGCAGCGTGGCCAACGCAAGCGCATGAAATTGCGAATGCGAATGAAAAATTCGAACGCGCGGTCGAGGTCAGCAAGGCATGGCGCGAACAATTCCACCGCCATCTCGCCGCCGGCCTTGGCGTATTGGTTCTTTTGCTGGCACTGTTGGCGGCACGGCGCCGCCGTTTCGGTGCCGCCAGTATCGTGCTGGCTTCTACTTTGGTGGCGCTTTCGATTCCGTTCTACACCGGCATGAATCTACACAAGCCGTTTGAATTTTTTCTGGCATCCAACCATTCGATTTCATTGATGCTGGTCGCGGCCGGTGAATTCATTTTATTGCTGCAGGCAATACGCTGGTCGAATTCCGATGCCTCCAGATTGAGCACCACCGTTTTGATGGTGATTGTCTTTCAGGCGATGTTGGGCATGTGGACGGTCATCTGGCTGGTGAAACCGATCATCGTGATGTCGCATTTGCTCGGCGGCTTGCTGACGTTTTCATTGCTCACTTGGATGGCCTGGCAAAGCACGCCCGACCGTCAACTCGTGCAAGGCGTGGCGCCGAAGTTGCGCGTGTTGCTTTGGATCGGTCTTGTGCTGCTGGTCATACAAATTGCACTCGGTGGCTGGACCAGCGCGAATTACGCCGCGCTCGCCTGCGGCAGCGATTTCCCCACCTGCCAAGACCAATGGTGGCCCGAGCACGATTTCAAGGAAGCGTTCGTTTTATGGCGTGGCATTGGCGTCGATTACGAAGGCGGCGTGCTCGATTCCGCAGCACGCGTCGCGATCCAACTCACGCACCGTGCCATGGCGGTTCTGGTGTTCGGACATTTGTTGTTCGTCGGCATACGCATGATCATGACCCATGGCCTTCGTTACTGGGGCGTGGTGCTGGTAATCCTGCTGTGTTCCCAGGTAGCGCTCGGCATCAGCAACGTGGTGTTGAACTTGCCGTTGTGGACCGCCGTTGCGCACAACGCCGGAGCCGCGGCGCTGCTGTTCGTGATCGTCGGCTTGCTGGCCCGCCTGCGCGCGCCAGATTGACAACGACGCCGATGCGTATTCCCTTCGCCGATTATTTCGAACTGACCAAGCCGCGCGTCGTGGCCTTGATCGTGTTTACCGCGGTTATCGGCATGTTCATGGCGTCGCCGTTTCCGGGGCATACCTCTTTCGTGCCGCCCTGGCAGGCACTGGTTTTCGGAAATCTGGGGATATGGCTGGCGGCTTCGTCCGCTGCCGCGATCAACCATCTGCTTGATCGGCGTATCGACGAAAAAATGGCGCGCACATCGCACCGGCCCTTGCCAAGCGGAAGCCTGAGCGGGCGCCAGGTGTTCGTGTTTGCGGCGATTCTCGGCACGCTTTCGATGCTGATCCTGTATTTCCTGGTGAATTGGCAAACGGCCATATTCACCTTTTTTTCGCTGATCGGTTATGCGGTTATCTACACGGTTTATCTGAAGCACGCGACGCCACAGAACATCGTGATCGGCGGTGCGGCAGGAGCAGCGCCGCCGGTTTTGGGGTGGCTTTCGGTCACTACCCACAACTACGAATACGCACTGCTGCTTTTCCTCATTATTTTCGTCTGGACGCCGCCGCATTTCTGGGCGCTGGCGATATTCCGCCGAGAGGATTACGCGCGCGCCATGGTGCCGATGCTGCCGGTAACGCACGGTGTCGAATACACGCGGCAACAGATTTTGTTCTATACCATCCTGCTGGTTCTGGTCACGCTGCTGCCGGTGTTCGTCGGCATGAGCGGCAGGTTTTATCTTGGCGGCGTCGGGGTACTTGATGCGGTATTCCTGTACTACGCGATCCGCATGATGAAACCGCCGAACGAAGCCTACGCGATGAAGGTTTTCGGCTATTCGATCTGGTACCTGATGGTGCTGTTCGCGTTCCTGCTGATCGACCACTGGATAATGCCCGGCAGGTAGCATGCAGATAAATTGAACTCGTAAATTGAACTCGCAATAAAAACCCCGCCGAAGCGGGGTTTTTATTTCTATTTTTTCACCAGCTCGACTCGCCGGTTTTTGGCTCGTCCGGCCTCGTCGTCATTGCTCGCCAATGGCGAAAGCATGCCGATGCCGGCGGCTTCCATCTGCGCGCCATTGACGCCATGGCGGCTGGTCAAGGTATTCATCACCGCATTGGCCCGGCGTTTGGACAGGTCCATGTTGGCGGTATTGGTGCCAACGTTGTCGGTATGGCCAACGATGAACACTTTCAGTCCGGTATTGGCTTTCAGCAATGCCGCGATTTGTTCGATGGCGGCATCGGATTCGGGCTTGATATCGGTTTTATTGGTATCGAAATAAATGCCGTAAAGCGCGATGCGGCCGGTGCTGTCGATCGCCTTCTGCATTTCCTCGGCGCTGACGGCGACCATTTTCTGCTCGCGTGCCTTCGGTTCGATCGCAATGATCATCGCCATCGTGCGGTCGTTGAACGCCTTGCAATACAAATCGTTCTGTACGTTGTAGACGTAAACGCCGAGGTACGTGTCGCCATTCTCGCCCGGCACACGAAACACGACGAAACGCTGTTCGTTTACGTCCATCGTGCTGGCGCATTTGCCGTTGCTGAAATCCGGGGCCTTTACCCGGTTGTGCGGATACAGTTTTTCCAGCATGCCCTGGGTGCCGCCGCCGTGATCGTTGCCGTTCATTTCGCCGCCGCAGGGCGTGCCGTTGCAACCATAAAGCGCCTTGCCGCCATGCGAGCGGATTTCATCGATGTAGTTACGCAACACTTCCAGCGTGGAGCGTCCTTCGGGCGCTACGTAGATCAATCGCGTGTAGCGCCCTTCGGCGACGATGGATTTTTTTGGCTCGATGTAATAATTGTTCATGTCGTCGCTTTTGTCCGGCACCCTGAGATAAGGCGAAAGCGGGAAGCGGACCTGATCGAAAGCTTTCTGTTCGTAATTCACGATAAAGCTGCCTTCGTAGCGCTTCAGGAAAGGCAGGTCGCGACTACCCGATTCGTCCTTCGTCGGCTGGCTGGCATCGGCCAGCGCAGTGAGCGGCATCAGCAATAGCAGGAACAGCGCAAATAGTTTTTTCATGTGGAATAGCTCCGGTGCAGGTGACAGACAATGAACCATTAACGGGATCAGGGGCGGAAGTCGGACATCCCCAAATAAAAAGCCCCGCGGTCCCGTACAGGGAATCGCGGGGCTCCGTCCAGCGATATGGAATTATTTCTCCAGCAGGTATTTTTGCCAGAACAGCACGCTGGCCGCACCGAAATAATCGTTGTTGGCTTTTTTCGAAAAGCCGTGGCCTTCGTCCTTGTACATCAGGTACCAG
The DNA here is from genome assembly GCA_964584915.1 of uncultured Arenimonas sp. Classification (GTDB taxonomy): domain Bacteria; phylum Pseudomonadota; class Gammaproteobacteria; order Xanthomonadales; family Xanthomonadaceae; genus Arenimonas. The sequence goes on from CAZPCE010000031.1 coordinate 8,362, forward strand.
ACATCGCCGCCATTGCCGCGAACGGCTTTCACGATTTGCTCGGCTTCGGTATAAGGCACGCGCGGGTCGTTGAAACCCTGGGCCACGAAAAGCGGGCTGGTAATGCTTTTTGCATTGTTCAGCGGCGCGATTTTTTCGTGGAATGCGCGCATTTCCGGTTCGCGCTCATCACCGTATTCGGCGCGACGCAAATCACGACGATAGCTTTCGGTATTGGTCAGGAAGGTGGTGAAGTTCGAGATGCCGACGACATCGATACCGGCGCGAATACGGCTGTTATAGTCAACCATGCTGGCAAGCACCATGTAACCGCCGTAGCTACCACCGGAAACGCCGACGCGATTCTTGTCCAGTCCTGGCTGGGTTGCAATCCAGTCCAGCAATGCACCAATGTCTTTCACCGAGTCTTTGCGTTTGAAGCCGTTATCCAGCTGCAGATAACTTTTTCCATAACCCGAAGAGCCACGCACATTCGGTACCAATACGGCAACTTTCATTTCGCGCAGCATGTATTGAATGTTCGGACTGAAGCTTGGAAATGCCTGGGCTTCCGGACCGCCATGAATATTGATGATGACCGGGAATGGGCCGGTACCTTCGGGCTTGTAGAGGAACGCAGGAATTTCCTTGCCGTCGAAACTCTTGTAGCGAATCAAGGTCGGCGCGATGAAGGTGTTGGAATCCAGGCCGCCGACTTCGCTTTGCGACCAGCGTGTCAGCTGTGCGGTTTTCAGATCGATCACGTACACATCGCTTGGTGAAGTCGCCGTGTTGATCGACAGGGCAAGCTGCTGGCCATTGGGCGAGAACTGGAAACCGCCGACAACGCCGATCGGAAGCTTCGGCAATTTACGTGCCTTGTAGGTAGCCGTATCGAGAACGCGCAGTGTTGAAATACCGTCCTCATTGGTCACAAAAGCAATCGATTTTCCATCATCGCTTTGGGCAAAGCCCTCGACATCCCAGGGAATGTCTTTCGTGATGACCTGCACTTTCATGGTTTTCAAATCATGGAAGCGTAAATGCTGGAATTCGGATTCTTCGTCGGAAACAAAAAACACGCCTTTGCCGTTGCGGGCGTATTCAAAACCGCCAAATGCCGCCTTGCCGCCGTCAACCGGAAACATCGTCAACTTGCCGGTGCCTAAATCGACTTCGCCTGGTCGCGAATCATTGGCGGAAATATATTGGCTGACCAAGAGTTTTTTCCCGTCCGCCGAGAAATCCGATGCACCCCACGAACCCCCTTCCTGGACGACCAGTTTGGCTTCGCCATTCAGGCCGCGCACCCAGATATCGGTGTCCTTTCCGTTGCGGACCGTGCTGCTGTAAGCCATCTGGCTGCCGTCCTGCGACCAAAGCCCGCCCTGGTTACGCGATTTGCCGTCGGTCAACATGCGGACCTGGCGCGATTGCAGATCGTAGTAATGCAATTGAAAAAATTCGTTACCGCCAATGTCTTTGCTAAACAAAAAACCCTTGCCGGCTTTTGCCGGTTGAATCGAAGCGCCGCCAACGGGTTCGCGGTAGAAGGTCAGTTGTTCGCGCATGCCCATCGGTTTTGTGATGCGATGTATTTGTGCGGTATCGCCAAAGCGCGTGCTGATCAACATGCTGTCGTTGTCCAGCCATCCCTGGAAACTGGCGCCGCGGGTATTTTGATATTGGTTCAACCGGTCGAGCAATTCGGTCGGGATATTGGGCAGGTTTTCGCTGATCCGGTTTCCGCTTTCGATGCGTTCGACTTTCTTTGCATCGGCGGCAAACAGTGTGGTTGAACTCAACAAGGCAAGGGCAAGCAGGGTAGTTCGCATAGGTCCTCCGGGGTAGGCGGATAGACTAGCTAATTTTTGCGATCTTTGCGCGCAAGCGGGCTCCTACCGCATTCTGGCCGCAAGCAATTCCCGCAATTCGTTGTTTTCTTCCGGGCTGCGTCCGGTTTTCGCATTCAATTCTTCAATGCGCTGCATGCGGGTCTGTTTATCGAGTTGCAGCAAGGCGTCGTTGAATTCGGCCTGCCAATGCTCTGGCTCGCCGGAAAATTCCAGACTTGCCAGTTTTTGCAACGACGCCTGTTCTTCCCGATCGGCAAAACTTTCGATGATCAGGCCGGTGTTGATGTCGGGACGGCTGCGAATGAGCGCAATCAGCTCGCACAATAAGGGGATGCCCGGTTGCCGCAGGATGGCAAATAAATGCGGTGGCTCGATATGCAATGCCAGTGATGGTTGTTGCAACAGCAGCGTGATCGCCGACCGCACCAAACTCAGTTTCGGCGGCGGAGCCGTGTTGCGTCGCGGTGCATTGTTGAGCAAGGGCGTGTCGGGCAGAGCGGCATTGGTTCGCAATCCGGTCATTTCGCCCAGCCGTTGCAGCATCAAATCGGCAAACGCGCCATCGGGAATTTTCGCCAGCATCGGTTTCGCGCGCTCGGCCAATCGCGCCTTGCCTTCCATGCTGCCGAGCGAAATATCCTTGCTGATTTCATCGAAGAAAAACTGCGACAGCGGCGTGGCTTGTTGAAGCCGTGCATCGAAACCCTCGGCACCTTCCTTTCTGACGATGCTGTCGGGGTCTTCGCCGTCGGGCAAAAATAGAAAGTAAGCCTGTCGGCCGTCTTTCATCCGCGGCAATATCGATTCGACCGCTTTCCATGCGGCACCGCGGCCGGCACGATCGCCATCGAAACAGAAATACACATCGGCGGCATTGCGGAATAAAAGTTCGGCATGGTCCGGCGTGGTTGCGGTACCCAGTGTCGCAACGGCCTGGGTCACGCCGTATTGGAATAGCGCCACCACATCCATATAACCTTCAACCACGATCAGGCGCGGAATTTTTGCATTCGCCTGCCGCACCTGCCACAGGCCGTAGAGTTCCCGGCCTTTGTGGAAGAGCGGGGTTTCCGGCGAGTTCAGGTATTTCGGACCGTCATCTTTTTCGAGAACACGACCGCCGAACGCAATCACGCGCCCGCGCCGGTCATGAATCGGGAACATCACGCGATCACGGAATTTGTCGTAAATGCGACCGGTATCGTTCTTCGAAAACAGGCCGACTTTTTCCAGCAGTTTCATCCGGCGATCATCGGTGCCGAGCGCGTCTTTCAATGCGTTGAAACCATCGGGTGCGTAACCGATGGCGAAACGCGCGCGGTTTTCGGCATCAACACCGCGTTTGTCCAAATACGATTGCGCCGCAGGATTTTGTACGAGTTGCTTCTGGAAAAAATGCGCCGCCGCTTCCAGCGCCGCATACAGATCCTTGGACTCGCCGGACTCGTTGCGCGAGCGGGTATCTTTGGGGATTTCCATGCCCGCACGTTTGGCGAGTTCCTCGACCGCATCCATGAATTCCAGGCGGTCGTAATTCATCAGGAAGGCAATGGCGGTGCCATGCGCGCCGCAGCCGAAACAATGGTAGAACTGCTTGGTGGGGCTGACCGTGAAGCTTGGCGAGCGTTCATCGTGGAACGGGCAGCGGGCGGAATATTCACGGCCCTGGCGCTTGAGCGGTATGCGCGAGCCAATCAGCTCGACCACATCGGTGCGTGCGAGCAAATCGTCGATAAAAGCGTCTGGAATTCGGGCCATTCGCATAGTTTGCCATGGCGGCCCGCTTTTCCGGCCATCCGGGTTTGCAAGCCCTTGGGAAACGGCACATTTGCCCCGATAATAGAACGATGAATGACACTCCTGAACAACGTGGTTTTGTATTCCCCGGTACGCTTGAAATTACCGTCATGGGCGCGGCCGACACCGGCCTGGATGCATTGATGGTGCATACGCTGGAAGCCCTGGGCTTGCTGTGGCACCCGGAAAGCCTCCGCTCGAAACCTTCGACCAAAGGCAACTATGTTGCGGTTACGGTCGGTTTCCATGCCGATAGCCGCGAGCAGTACGACGAGGCACATGAGGCGTTGCGGGCGTTGCCGGAAGTTAAGTGGACCCTGTAAAGGAACATTCCTTGCCTCCATGGATAATCCGTGACCTTGGTCGCCAGAGCTTTCTGCGGGTCTGGCCGGCGATGGAACGTTTTACCGATACCCGTACCGACGATACGGTCGATGAGCTTTGGCTGGTCGAGCACGATCCGGTTTTCACGCTGGGGCAGGCCGGCAAACCTGAACATGTACTGGCACCGGGCGATATTCCGGTGATCCAGACCAATCGCGGTGGCCAGGTCACCTACCACGGCCCCGGCCAGATCGTGGCGTATCCCCTGGTGGATTTGCGCCGGATCGGCATCGGTGTGCGCGAGTTCGTGCAACGGATCGAGCAGGCGATGATCGACACGATGGCAGTATGGAATATCGAGGCGCTGCGCAAGGAAGGTGCGCCCGGCGTTTACGTGAACGGTGAAAAAATCGGCGCGCTTGGGCTGCGGGTCCGGCGTGGCTGCACATTTCACGGTTTGGCCTTCAATATCAATATGGATCTGGAGCCGTTTTCCCGAATCAATCCCTGCGGTTATGAAGGCTTGCAGGTGACCTCGATGGTAAACTGCGGTGGCCCGGGCGATTTGGCGGTGGTCAAGGCCGAGTTGGTCAAACAGATGGCGAAGCAGCTGAATTTATCGCCAGGCTTCACGAGCGAGTTACCCGATCTTTCCTTTTCCGATATTCAACTGGCCTGAGCATGTCCGACGCAAAATCCATTCCGCTGACGGTTATCAACTCCCTGCAAGAAGGCGTCAAGCAGGTGGGCGAAAGCAAGATCGCCCGTAGTCCGGTCAAATTCGAAACTGCGCCGGTGTTGCGTAAACCAAGTTGGATCCGCGTGCGGATTCCTTCCGGCAACGCGGTTGAAAAACTGAAATCGAAATTACGCGATAACCGCCTCGTCACCGTCTGCGAAGACGCGAGTTGCCCGAACATCCACGAATGTTTCAGCCACGGTACCGCGACCTTCATGATTCTCGGTGCGATCTGCACGCGTCGCTGCTCGTTTTGCGATGTGGCACACGGACGTCCAAAACCGCCTGATGCTTCCGAGCCGATGAATCTCGCCCGCACCGTGGCCGACATGGGCATGCGTTACGTCGTGATTACTTCGGTCGACCGCGATGACTTGCGTGACGGTGGCGCGCAGCATTTCGTCGATTGCATTCGCGAAACACGCGCGCTGAGTCCGAACATCAAAATCGAAATACTGACGCCGGATTTCCGTGGCAAGGGCCGCATGGAACGCGCGCTGGAAATTCTCGCGACCAACCCGCCGGACGTGTTCAACCACAATCTGGAAACCGTGGTCGAGTTGTATCCGAATGTGCGCCCCGGTGCCGATTACCAGTGGTCGCTGGATCTGCTGAAAAAATTCAAAGCCCAGCATCCGGACGTCCCGACCAAATCCGGCATCATGTTAGGACTGGGTGAAGAAAAAGAGCAGGTGCTGGGCGCGCTGCGCGATCTGCGCGCGCATGACGTCGACATGATCACGATTGGCCAATACCTGCAGCCCACGCCGCATCATCATCCGGTCATGAAGTATTGGACGCCTGAAGAGTTCAAGGAATTCGAAGTGCTCGGCATGGCAATGGGTTTCACGCACGTGGCATCGGGTCCGATGGTACGTTCGTCCTACCACGCCGACCGTATGGCGGCCGATGCCGGCTTTGTGGAACCTTCCGTCTAGGTTCAGGCTCAGACTATAACCATTGGCACAGGCAACACCTTGCAAACCGGTGCATGCTTGAACCGTTCACAGCTGCGAGAGAATCCATGTTGAAACACAAATTGATAGCTTTAACGGCCCTGATTCCGCTGACCCTGGCAATCGGTGCGGCACCGGGCAGTAAAGTGGGTACCGCGGTGGCTGCCGATGCCGGCATGCATCCGACTGCCGATCAGGCGGTTGCGGCTACCTTCGTCTACGGCGTGTTTTCAGACAGCGATCTGGCCTACCGGCCGCGCCCCCTGAACGACGAATTGTCGGCCGACATTTTCCGCCGTTACATCGACATGCTCGATGGCGAAAAAATGTATTTCACCGCCGCCGACATGAAGAATTTCGAAGCCTACAAAACAACGCTCGACGATGCCATCAAGGCACGCAAGCTCGATCCGGCTTTCACCATTTTTAACACCTACCAGCAACGCGTTGCGCAACGGATTGCGTTTGCCCGCAGCTTGCTGAAGCAGCCGTTCGATTTCAGCAGCAAGGAAACCTGGGCCTATGATCGCAAAGACGCCGTCTGGGCCGCCGATGCCGATGCGTTGAATGATCTGTGGCGCAAGTCGGTCAAGAACGACGCTTTGCGCTTGAAACTGGCCGGACGTACGCCGGAAGAAATCAGCAAGACGCTCGACAAGCGTTATGCGCAAGTTACCGAGCGCAGTTCCGAACTGCGCGGCGACGATGCGTTCGAATTCTTCATGAATGCCTACACGCTGTCGATCGATCCGCACAGCAGCTACATGAGTCCGAAGTCGCACGAAAATTTCATGATGCAAATGCGCTTGTCGCTGCAGGGCATCGGTGCGGTATTGCAACGCCAGGACGAGTACGTCGTGATCCGCACGATCGTTCCCGGTTCACCGGCGGCATTGTCGGGCAAGGTCAAGGTGGGCGACCGCATTGTTTCGGTGGGCCAGGGCGACAAGGAACCGATGATCGACGTGGTCGGCTGGCGCATCGATGATGTCGTGCAAAAAATCCGCGGCAACAAAGGCACCAAGGTGCGTCTGGATATCATTCCCGGCGACCAAGGCGTCGATGCCAAACACGTAATGGTCAGCCTTGTGCGCGACACCATCAAGCTGGAAGACCAGGCGGCGAGCAAACGCATTATCGATGTTGATGGTAAACGTATCGGCGTGATCGAATTGCCGGCGTTCTATGCCGATTTTGAAGCCATGCAACGCCGTGACCCGAATCCGCGTTCGGCTACCACCGATGTGGCCAAACTGCTGAACGAATTGAAAGCGGAAAAAGTCGACGGCGTCGTGGTCGATCTGCGTGAAAACGGCGGCGGCTCGCTCGACGAAGCGGTCGATTTGACCGGCTTGTTCATCGATCGCGGTCCGGTTGTGCAGGTTCGCCAGTCGGGTGGCTACACGCAAGTACGCAGCGATGAAGATCGCGGCGTGTTGTGGACCGGCCCGTTGGCCGTGTTGGTCAATCGTTCGTCTGCGTCCGCGTCGGAAATTTTTGCCGCTGCCATCCAGGATTACGGTCGTGGTTTGATTATCGGCGAACCGACTTTCGGTAAAGGTACCGTGCAAGGCTTGTTGCCATTGCCGCCGGAACGCGGTGAAGAAGGCGGCAAATACGGCACGGCGAAAATCACTTCGCAGCAGTTCTTCCGTATTGACGGCGGCACCACGCAAAATGCGGCCGTGACGCCTGATCTGCAATTCCCGGTCACCGTCGACGCTACCGAATTCGGCGAAAGCACCTACGACAACGCATTGCCGTTCACCCGTATCGAAGCGGCAAAATATACGACGGTAGGCAACTTCAAACCGATCATCGGCAAGTTGCTGGCCGACCATCAGGCTCGCATTGCGAAAGATCGCGAGTTCCAGTGGTGGAGTGAAGACGTTGCCGAATTCCGCGCCGAACGCGACAAGAAAACCCTGTCCCTTAACGAAGCCGAGCGCAGCGCCGAACGCGATCGCCTCGATGCGAAACGCAAGGCACGCGATGCCGAACGCAAGGCACTGGGTCTGGCCGATGCCGGTCCGGAAAACAAGGACGATGGTTTGCAGGCGAACGAACGCGACGTGAAAGTCCAGGTCGCCGAAGAGGAAGCCGCCAAGAAACGTCCGGATCCGTTGATGCGCGAATCGGCCGCGATCCTGGCCGATACGATTTCGATCCTGAAAGCCAGCCCGGTACTGACCACGCAAGTATTGGTCACCAAAAACGACAAAATATGGGCGAACTGAAACTGCCCCAATATTTTGTCGAAGATTCAAACAAAATCCCGGCCAATGCCGGGATTTTGCATTTGAATGTAGCCCGGGTCATGGCTCCATCTGACCCGGGGGAGCCTGCATCACCAATAAAATTTCCGTCATCCCGACGAAAGTCGTGAACCGGATACAGAGACGAAGCGTAGTTTGCTCGGCAACTCCCGGGTCAGATGGAGCCATGACCCGGGCTACGACAAGATTCGGATAGCCAAGCTCTATTGGCTTGGCTAATCTGCCGTCATGAACAAGACCTCATTGCCACCGCAAGTCATCGAAGCCCGCAAACTGCTAGCGCGGGAACCGCATGCGTTGACCCAACTGGCGAAAACCGTTGGCTGGAGCCCGGCGTACCTGCAGAAACAATTCGTGCAGGCTTATGGCCTGACGCCTGCGGAATTCGTCTCGCAGCAAAAATTCAAAAACTTCAAAAGCGAATTGCGGAGAAACGGCGACGTCACCCGCGCGCTTTACGAAGCCGGCTTCGGTTCGCCGAGTCGCGTTTACGAACAAGGTGCAGCCAAACTCGGAATGTCGCCGCTGGCTTATCAACGCGGCGGAGCAGGGCTGGAAATCCGCTACACGGTTCTCCAAACCCGCCTGGGCAAGACACTCATTGCCGCTACCGAACGCGGTATTTGCGCGATTGCGCTTGGCGAAAAAGAAAGCCGGCTCGAGAAGGAATTGCAGGATGAATTTCCTGCGGCGAATTTGAAACGCGTCGATGCCGGCCGCGACGAATTCATCGCACCCAAAGTATCGGCGGTCGTCGATTTTCTGGCGGGCAAAAACAGTCGCGTATCGCTGGAGTTGATGGGCACGGCTTTCCAGCAACGGGTTTGGCAGGCTTTGATGAAAATTCCGCCGGGCGAAACCCGCAGCTACGCACAATTGGCGGAACTACTGCAGATGCCGAGAGCCGCACGCGCCGTTGCCAGTGCCTGTGCAAAGAATAAATGTGCGGTAGTTGTTCCCTGTCATCGCATCATTCGCGGCGACGGTTCGCTTGGTGGTTACCGCTGGGGCTTGCCGTTGAAAGAGAAAATTCTTGCCGGTGAAATGTCTG
>CAZPCE010000032.1:0-6831 GCA_964584915.1 uncultured Arenimonas sp.
ATCCAGTCTTACAATATCGACCTTGGCATTTTCAATTGGCAAACCGCTTTGCCATTGCGTTGCCCACACCATTACCTGATCGGCGGATTGATAACTCAAGACGTTAAATGGAACGTAGGCAACGCCGTAACTGACACTGCTGAATTCCTCGCTGCCAAACAGGGAAAGCCCGCCATCGGCCTGGATACTTTTGCTGACTGCCGGCATGTCCACTTTCGTGACTTTGTTTCTCGTACCGGCGATATCGAGCTTGCCCACTTTTTCTCTTGTTTCTTCGTTGATTTGAAGCTGGCCTATGCGCGTTGTGTCTATTTTCGTATTCAACACTTCCAGCGTCGCGGTGGATTTTTGTCCCGGCAACAGAGTCCAGCCAGAAGTTTCAAGCGTGAGTCTGGCCTGGTAATCACCAATATCGAATAGCAATGCGAACGGATTGTTCAACGGTTGCCCGTCCAGGCTTGTCAGGTCAGTCGACAAGTCCAGAAGGAACTGGGCGTCCGCCAATTCGCTTGTCAAATAATAGGTATGCCGTGGCGCGATAGCAGGCAATTTCAGATCGTTACGAAAATAATAATAGAAGCGTTCCGGGTCCTGCCGCTTCAGGCTGACGCCTTTGGGTAAGGAACCCGACAATCGAGAATAGCTGGCATCGCTCAGCTCATTCGGGAATTTCAAGGCGATGGCTGTTTCCGGATTGCATCGCATCGCTCCGGTTTTCAGCTTCTCGTCGTGCACTTCGGTCTGCTGCTGTCCGTACTGGCATGCAACGGAATTGAGCCGGAAAGCCTCGTTTACTTTTGCAAATAAAATCATTTCCTGCTGGTCGCCCGGAACAGGTCCAGCCACTGATTTCAAACCCGGCCTTACCGAAACCTTCAGCAGAGCATCCTTGTCGGGATAGTCTTCCGTCTCAAGCCTGTACTCGGTTCCTTTATTCTCGCTCTTGTCCTTGGCTTTCTTCGGCAAGACAAGTCTGAAAGGTATATCTTTGCCATTGATGCTGACGGCCAAATACTTTTTAGCCGACTCTGCATCGACGCTCAGGCTGGAGTTAATCCCGATAATCGGCCGGGTATTTTTCCATTCAAGAATATTGGCGCTTAACTTCGGTCCTTCGGAATTTATCCTGATGCTGTCATTGGCCAAGACGGCGCCTTCCTGAGACATGAACCCCGCGCCGATTGCAACCTGATAATAAGTAGCAGGCAGAAATTTTCTGGGCTTCCTGTATGTGTTGCAGGCAAGCGTCGTGTCGTCTTCCCAGGTCCATTCACAATCTACTTCAGGAGAAATTGCGATATTGATCTGTCGTGCCCTGGTGTTCCAGGTTTGCATGGGGCGATCGAATTCTATCGTCAGCTCGTTGTCGTCCAGGCTGATGTCCTCGATCTTTGGTGCTTCGGCATCTGCAGCAGAAGCCTGTCCAGCCAGCACCAACAACAGCCCTGATAAAAATAAGCGCATATAATTCCCCAATGTTCTGGCTACAAAGTGACAGATTCACTCAATCTGTCAACGGGGAGATACAGCAAATGGGGTTTTGTGATTGCGGTAGTGGCAAGCCTTATGCCGTTTGTTGCGGCGGTTTTCATTCCGGCCTTGAAATGCCCGCAAACGCCGAGCTGCTGATGCGGTCCCGATACTGCGCCTATGTGCTGGCGCTGGACGAATATCTATTGGCGACCTGGCATGCGAGCACGCGTCCGGCGTCGCTCGATTTTTCCGATAGCGGCAAGACCAAATGGCTGGGCCTGGAGATCAAGCGCTATACGTTGGTCGATGCAAGCCGGGCGCAAGTTGAATTCGTTGCCCGCTACAAGATCGGCGGTCAATCGGCCGTGCGCTTGCAAGAAATCAGCGATTTCGTCTTTGAAGAGGGGCGATGGTTTTATCTGTCGGGTGTTTTTCCACAATAGTGTTCGGGCCCAAGGGCCCTCCTACGATTTCAGGTTGCCATCGAAGAACGCAATCGTTCTTGCCCATGCCAACTTGGCGGCGGCAACATCGTAACGCGCTGTGCTGGAATCATTGTGGAATCCGTGTTGCGTGCCGGGATACATATTCAGGCTGTACGCAATTTTTTGTAAATCGAGTGCGGTGCGGAATTCGTTGATACCGGCATTGATGCGTTCGTCGTTGCCGGCGTAATGCATCATCAGAGGCGCTTTTACTTTTGCAATTTGTTCGGCATTCAAGGCGCTGCCGTAGAAACATACGGCCGCGTTGACCTCGCTACGTTCCGCCGCGCATCGCAATGCCATGCCACCACCGTAACAAAATCCGACGGCACCGATCTTGCCGTTGCCGTCGCTGCGACTGGCGATGTAGGGAATGCCGGCGATGATGTCGGCATCAATCGTGGCGCGATCGGTCGCGGCGAACAAATCACGGGCCTTTTCCTGATCTGCCGGTGCGCCACCGGCAACGCTCAAACCATCGGGAGCAACGGCAATGTAACCAGCGAGCGCCGCACGGCGCGCGACATCTTCGATATGCGCGTTCAAGCCGCGATTCTCGTGGATGATCAAAATGCCAGGCAATGGTTTTTTTGCTTTTGCCGGTTTGGCGACATAGGCGCGCACGGGCCCTTTGCTGCCGGCGTATTGCACATACTCGGCTTTCAATCCCTGATCTTTCGGATCGACTTGCTGCGCATAGGCTTCATTGGGCTCGATCAACGGCAGCAATACGCTGGCTGCGGCAACACTTCCTGCAATGCCGGCCAGCCGATTCAGGAAATCGCGTCGCGGCATGCTTCCATGAATGTAATGGTTGTAGAGATCGATAACGCGTTGGTCCATGACGCACTCCATGAGGGCTGACTGTTCTGCTCTGACTATAAAAGATGCCGTGTGAAATTTTTATTGCCGTCTCTGCTGGCAGCAACGCCTTCACGCCATCTGCGTTCCGTCAATGCAACACTGCATGCTACGGATGCCGCTTGGTTATCCGGTCTGGCGGCGTCATGTTGTCAGCCTCAACGGAGAAACCCCATGTCACAAGACAACCTGCTTTTTTCACCCAAGACCATCGGCCAGATCGCGCTGCAAAACCGTATCGTGATGGCGCCGATGACGCGTTCGCGCGCGATCAACAACGTCCCCAACGACACCATGCGCGAGTATTACCAGCAACGTAACAGCGCCGGCTTGCTGATTACCGAAGGCACCTCGCCCTCTGCCGACGGCCTAGGCTATGCCCGCATTCCCGGAATTTTCACTCAGGAACAGGCCGATGCCTGGGGCAAAATCGCCACCGCGGTACATGCCGGTGGTTCGAAACTGGTGGTGCAATTAATGCATACCGGTCGCATCGGCCATGACCTGAATCTGCCGGCAGGAAAAACCCTGATTGCCCCATCTGCCGTGGCTGCGGCCGGACAAATGTGGACCGACCAGCAGGGCATGCAAGATCATCCGGTGCCGAAAGCCATGGATGGCCACGATCTTGAACGCGTGAAGCACGATTACGTACAGGCATCGAAACTCGCGATTGCCGCCGGATTGGATGGCGTCGAATTGCATGCCGCCAACGGTTATCTGCTCGGGCAGTTTTTGAATCCGCGCAGTAATGTGCGCGATGACGAATACGGCGGCTCGCCGGAAAATCGACGTCGCTATGTTCTGGAAGTCGTCGATGCCGTCGTCGCGGAAATCGGTGCCGGCCATGTCGGCATCCGTATTTCGCCGTTCAATCCGTTCAATGATCTCGCGGCCAATTACGAAGGTGAAGAAGCCGAGTACCTCGAGCTCGTGCGCGAACTGGCGAAACGCCATCTCGCCTATCTGCACTTGATTGCAACGCCGGGCGCCGTGCCTGACAGCACCGTCAAAGCGATTCGGGAAGCCTTCCCCGGCCCCTTGATGCTGGCGGGTGATTTCAATCGTGAACGTGCCGAAGCCGCGTTGGCCTCAGGCATTGCCGATGTCATTGCCTTCGGCAGACCGTTTATCGGCAATCCGGATTTACCGGCACGCTTGTTGAAGAATGTCCCGTTGAATGCATTCAATCCCGACCAGCTTTACACGCCGGGGCCGCAAGGTTATTCGGATTATCAGGCAGTTGCTTGAGACCCATTTTTCATGTCTAAAAAAACGCCGCATTTCTGCGGCGTTTTTCATTGCGTATCAGGCAACCGCGCGGTCCGGTTCCGGATTGCGCCACTGGAGCAGCAAATCGTCCCGGCGGGTTTTTGCCTTGGTGAAATGTTCTTCCTTGACGTGGCCATAGCCGCGGATATGTTCCGGCACCTTGGCGATCTCGACCGCAAGATCGTGATTGGCAGGGTTTAAGCCATTGATCAGCTCTTCCAGCGTACTGCGGTAATCCAAGATCAACTGCCGTTCCATTTTGCGTTCTTCGGTTTTGCCGAAAATATCGAACGCGCCGCCGCGCAGGCCTTTCATTTTTGCCAGCACCTTGAATGCCTTGAACACCCACGGACCGTATTCCTGTTTTACCAGATGGCCGTTACTGTCTTTCTTGCTGAACAGTGGCGGTGCAAGATTGAATTTGACCTTGAAATCGCCGTCGAAAGTTTCGCGAATGCGTTTTTCGAAATCGCCGGTGGTGTAGAGACGCGCAACTTCATATTCATCTTTGTAAGCCATCAGCTTGAACAGGTATTTCGCGGTCGCTTCGCTTAGGCCCGATTTACCCGGCACATGGCGGGCTTCGGCGCTGCGGACTTTTTCGACGAAAGATTTGTATTGTTCTGCGTACGCGCTGTCCTGATATTCGGTCAGGAACTTCACGCGCAAGGCAATGGTTTCGTCGAGTGACTTTGCGATATTGCCTTCGCCGATGAAAGCCGCCGATGTCGCGACTTCCGCCGCTCCCGCGAACGAAGAAGCGGTCGGCGCGGCAATAACCCCTGCCGCCGTTTTGACCACATTGATATCGTGTGCCGCCATGCGACCCCAATTGAACGCTTTGCGATTCATTTCGACGGCAGCGCCGTTAAGTTCGATCGCGCGCATCAGCGCTTCATGCGAAATCGGCACCAGGCCTTTCTGCCAGGCGTAGCCAAGCATGAAAAGATTGGTCGCAATCGCGTCACCGATCAAAGCCATGGCCAGTTCGTTGGCATCCACCAGCATGGGATCGCGGTTACCGAGAGCGGTCTTGATCGCGGCAACAATGTCGTTGGCCGGGAACTGCATATCGGTATTGCGGGTGAAGGAACCCGGCATCGCTTCGTACGTGTTCAGCACGACTTCGGAACGATCGGCACGGATTTTCGACAGCGCCCAGTAATCATTGACGACCACCATGTCGCAACCGAGCACCAGATCGGCTTCACCGGCTGCAATACGCACCGCGTTGATGTCGGCCGGCGTTTTGGCTATGCGAACATGCGTCGTGACCGCACCGCCTTTTTGCGCCAGGCCGGTTTGGTCCAGCACGCTGCCGCCCTTGTTTTCAAGATGCGCGGCCATGCCGAGCAGAGCACCAATCGTCACGACACCCGTACCACCGACGCCGGTGATCAAAATATTCCAGGGCTCGCTCAAATCGGTTTTGAACGTCGGCATCGGCAAGACGTCGAAATTCACTTCGGCAGCACTGCCTTTTTTCTTTTTCAGGCCGCCGCCTTCGATCGTGACGAAGCTCGGGCAGAAGCCCTTCACGCAGGAGAAATCTTTATTGCAATTGCTTTGATCGATTTCACGCTTGCGACCAAATTCAGTCTCAAGGGGTAGGACGGCAACGCAGTTCGACTTCACGCCGCAATCGCCGCAGCCTTCGCAGACCGCCGGATTGATGAAGGTGCGTTTTGCCGGATCGACCATCTTGCCGCGTTTGCGACGACGGCGTTTTTCGGCGGCGCAGGTTTGGTCGAAAATAATGATCGTGGTGCCCGGCACTTCGCGCAGACGTTTTTGCACGTTGTCGAGTTCGTCGCGATTCAAGAATTCGACGCCGTTCGGGAAGATGCTGTGGTCGCTCCACTTCTCGATGTCGTCACTGAGCACGACGATGGTTTGCACGCCTTCGCTGCGAACCTGATGCGCAATATCCGGCACGGTCAGCGTGCCGTCGACCGGTTGGCCGCCGGTCATCGCAACCGCATCGTTGTAGAGAATCTTGTAGGTGATGTTCACCTTCGCGGCGATCGCCTGGCGAATCGCCAGCGAGCCGGAATGGAAATACGTGCCGTCGCCGAGATTCTGGAACACGTGTTTTTCGTTGGTGAACGGTGCCTGGCCGCACCAAGTGGTGCCTTCGCCACCCATTTGCGTGAAGGTATCGGTCTTGCGATCCATCCAGGTGACCATGTAATGGCAACCGATACCGCCGAGTGCACGCGAGCCTTCCGGTACGACCGTTGAGCTGTTGTGCGGGCAACCGGCACAGTAGTGCGCCGGACGCGGGAACACGGGACGCGGCATCGCCAGTTCTTTTTCTTTCGCGGCCAGAAAGTTCAAACGATCGGTGATGTGTTCGCTGGTGAAGAAACGCGACAGGCGTTTGGCAATCACGCGTGCGATACGCGCAGGTGTCAGTTCGTTCGTGCTTGGCAGAATCCATTCGTCGCTTTCGTCGTATTTGCCGACGATGCTGGGGCGCGTATGGTGATCCCAGTTGTACATGTATTCCTTCATCTGCGATTCGATGAACGAACGTTTTTCTTCAACCACGATGATGTCTTCCAGACCACGGGCGAATTCGCGGATGCCAACCGGTTCCAGCGGCCAGGTCATGCCAACCTTGTACACACGGATGCCGATGTCTTCGGCTTCCTGATGGCCGATGCCGAGATATTCGAGCGCTTGCAGCACATCGAGATAACTCTTGCCGGTGGTGACGATGCCGAGACGCGCTTTCGGG
>CAZPCE010000032.1:6841-16890 GCA_964584915.1 uncultured Arenimonas sp.
AATCGTCTTGTCGATTTTGTTTGCTCGTGCGAAAGCGATGGCCGCTTTCACCGCGTACTGATGCAAACGCATTTCCTGATCCAGCGGTGGATCCGGCCAGCGGATATTCAAGCCGCCGAACGGCATTTCGAAATCACCCGGCAACACGATATCGAGTTGATGCGGATTCACGTTCACCGAGGCGGAAGATTCGACCGTTTCGGCAATGGTCTTGAAGCCGACCCAGCGGCCGGTGAAGCGACTCATCGCCCAACCGAGCAGACCCATGTCGAGAATGTCCTGCACGCCGGCAGGATTCAGCACCGGCATCATTGCGGAAACAAATTCCAATTCCGAACCATGCGGCAAGGTCGAAGAACGGCAGGCGTGATCATCGGCAGCCAGCGCGAGCACACCACCGAATTTCGACGTGCCGGCGGCATTGCCGTGTTTGAACACATCGCCGCAGCGATCCACACCGGGACCCTTGCCGTACCACATCGAAAACACGCCGTCGTATTTGGCGCCATCAAACAGATTCGTCTGCTGCGAACCCCAGACCATGGTCGCACCGAGGTCTTCGTTCAAACCCGGCGTAAATTCGATGCTGGAAGCGGCGAGATGTTTTTTCGCTTTCCACAATTCCAGATCGAAACCACCCAACGGGCTGCCGCGATAACCGGAAATGAAACCGGCGGTATTGATGCCGGCGGCGCGATCGCGCATTTGTTGCATCAGCGGCAAACGAACCAGGGCTTGCACACCCGACAGATAAATACGCCCTTCGCTGCGGGTGTATTTGTGTTCGAGTGAGTATTCTTTATCAATCATCGGGGCGGACATGGCGGAACCTGTAATGGCTTAGAGCAAAGACTCTCAATTATAACCCGAGCCGCCGTCTCACGCCCGCTGGCGTGAAGGGCGCGGCAGTTTAGGCCTGTGAAGGCCCGCTATTGCGTACCTGTGTTTACGTCACACTGAAAATGATTCATCTTTCACCAAAGCCGCGTTACAGTGCGATCAGGGGACAGGGAGTAGGCAAATGAGCGTGGATGGATTGCACGTAATGCTGGTCGAAGATCATGCTTTCCAGCGCCGTCTTGGCCTGCGGCTGTTGACCGACCTCGGACTGAGCCGTCTGGTAGAAGCCGCCGACGGCTACCAGGCCCTCGAAATCCTGCGGGCCTCGCCTGAAAAACCCGATGTGATCCTGGTCGACCTGGACCTGCCCGGCATGGACGGCATCGAATTCATGGGTTTCGTGGCGCAGGAACGTCTGGCCAAATCGATTGCGGTCGTCAGTGCCATGGACCCGGCCCTGCTGCACACGGTGCAAGTCATGGCCAAAGCTTCCGGCTTGCGGGTATTGGGCGCTGTCGAGAAACCGCTGACGCCCGGCAAACTCACGCATGTCTTGTCCTTGTTCGAAAGTGGCCCGACCCCGATAGGCGAAGCCCCGGTTATTTTGGTCACGACCGAACAATTGCGGCAGGCGCTTCGCAATGGCGAAATTTTCCCGATGTTCCAGCCACAGGTCGAGTTCAGCAACGGCAAGGTGGTCGGCGTTGAAGCGCTGGCACGATGGCGCACGAGCGACGGCCAGATGGTACCGGCGGCGCAATTCATTCCGATGATCGAAAACGGCGGCCTGATCGAAGAGCTCACGCACTTGATGCTGGTGCAAAGTTGTGAATGGCACCAGCGCTGGAAAAAGGAAGGTTTGAACTTGCGGGTTTCGGTCAACGTGTCGGCGCACAACCTGACCGGCCCGGAAGTAGCCGACCGTTACGAGAAAGTTTTGCGCGAACATGGCGTGATGCCGGAAGACATTATTCTCGAAATCACCGAAAGCTCGGTGATGGGCGACACTGCCCGCGGCCTCGGCATGCTGGCGCGTCTTCGCCTGAAAGGCTTCGGTCTGAGCGTGGACGATTTCGGCACCGGTTATTCCTCGCTGGCGCAGCTGTCGCAAATTCCGTTTACCGAATTGAAAATCGACCACGGTTTCGTCAACGATTCACCGAACCAGCCGCGCAAACGCGCGGTGATCGAAGCCAGTCTCGATCTGGCGCGCAAACTGGATTTGCACGTGGTGGCCGAAGGCGTCGAAACCATGGAAGAGTGGCAGCTATTGGCGCAACTGGGCTGCCATTTCGCGCAGGGCTTCCTGATTTCGCCCGCCGTCGCCGGCGACAAACTCAACGAAGCCATTCAAAACTGGCGCAAGGCGCATCACTAAGCCGACTCCGACCTTATGCTGAAACTCGAAAAAACCTTCAGCATACGCAAACAGCTTCTTGGCCTGTTCAGCCTGATGGTGTTTGCCTTCGCCGGCCTGCTGTTGCTGGACGAATGGGAACGGCAGAAAAACACCGCCGCTCTCGAGCAACTCAAAAACGATTCGCTCAGTTCGCTGCGCCGGATCAAGGCGGTATCGGATGCCTACGGCCTCGATATCGTCGACACCACTTTTCGCGTCCGTAATTACCTGATCAGCTGGGAAGAAGGCGTGCAAGTGGTCGATTCCGCCAATTTGCGGATAGACGAGCACTGGAAAGCCTTGCTGCAATCACAGCAGAACGAAGAACAGGCCGTGCTGATCGAACAGATCAGCCAGGCCAAAATCAGTGCCGACAAAACCGCATCGCATTTGAAAAACATCCTGCTGAAAAAGGATATCGCCGAACTCGGGCATTTTGCCGACACCGAGCTCTACCCCGCGATCGATCCGGTCACCACGCGCCTGAAACTGCTCAGCGATCTCGAACTGATCCAGGCCGACAGACGCGTGCGCGCCGAAGCGGAACGCTCGCAACGCTCGGCCTGGTTCCGCATCGCGATGGTGGCGATCTTCCTGATCATCATCGTGCTGATCGCGCAAGCCATCGCCCGCAATATCTACAAGGGCGTGGAAAGCCTGCGTGACCTTGCCGCGCAAATGCGTCGGCACGACTACAAGGCATTGCCCCGCTTCCGCTCCGAAGGCGAGCTCGGCGAAGTGCTTGATACCTTCCTGCTGATGCGCGACGACGTGCAGCGTTTCGAGAATGAACTGAACGAGCAATTGCTGAGCACCGAAAAAGTACGCGCCAGCCTGCAGCAAAGCGAAGTCTTCCAGCGCTCGCTGTTTGCCGCGGCCCGGGTTGCGGTGATGTCGCTGGATTTGCAGGGGCGCTTCACCAGCTTCAACCCGTTTGCGGAAAAACTTTTGAATTACCGCTCGGAAGAAATGATCGGAAGACGCAGCCTCGATAAAATCATGCTGCAGGAAGAAATCCAGAAGGTGGCCGACCAGTTGACGGCGGCGCTCGATAGAAAGGTCAATGCCGACAACAATTTGCTGCCGATCCTGATCGAAACCAGCACCGAACCGATGGAATGGACACTGGTCAAGAAAGACGGCAGCCATGTGACCGTGTTGCTGGCCACTTCGGCCATGCGCGACGGCACCGGAAAAACGACCGGCTATCTCGGCGTCGCTACCGATCTCAGCCAGATCAAACAGCTCGAAAAGAAACTGCGCGCCAGCGAAATTGCCGCACGCGAAGCCAATATCGCCAAGAGCAGCTTCCTGGCCGCGATGAGCCACGAAATCCGCACGCCGATGATCGGGGTTACCGGCATGCTCGAAGTATTGACGCATTCCAATCTCGACACCGAACAACGCCGCACCGTGCATGTGATCCAGCAATCGGCGGCATCGCTATTGCAGATCATCGGCGACATTCTCGATTTTTCGAAAGTGGAAGCCGGCCGCATGGAATTGTCGCCGACCGTGATCAGCTTGCCGCGCCTGCTGCAATCTACCGCGGCAAACTTTACCGGCTCGGCTTCCAGCAAGGGTCTGGTCTTGACGGTAACGGTCGATCCGAAAATCGCGCCGGCTCACTTGGCCGACGGTCTTCGCCTGAGACAGATCCTTTCGAATTTCTTGTCGAATGCCATCAAATTTACCGACAACGGTTTTGTCGAAGCGGCGCTGGAATTCGTCGAGAAAAACAACAAGCAGCAAAAAGTCGTGTTCCGCATTACCGATACCGGTGTCGGCGTTACTCCGGAGCAGCAATCAAAA
This sequence comes from uncultured Arenimonas sp., assembly GCA_964584915.1. Taxonomy (GTDB): domain Bacteria; phylum Pseudomonadota; class Gammaproteobacteria; order Xanthomonadales; family Xanthomonadaceae; genus Arenimonas. The sequence goes on from CAZPCE010000032.1 coordinate 10,893, forward strand.
CTGTTCCAGGCGTTTCAGCAAGCCGAAGGCAGCACCACCCGCAAATTCGGTGGCACCGGCCTCGGGCTGGTGATCAGCCGGCGCCTGGCCGACATGATGAATGGCCAGGTGACGATGGAAAGTACACCCGGCGCAGGCACCACGATGCGGCTCTCCGTCAGCTTGCCGATTGCCGATGAAGCGGACATCGAAGACGAAATCGCGATTGCCGCGCCGCAAAGTTTTACCGCGCGCGCCTTGCCGACGATCGAACAAGCCATCGCGGAACGCAGCCTGATTTTGCTGGTGGACGATCATCCGACCAACCGCCTGGTGGTGTCGCGGCAATTGGCATTGGCAGGCTATCTCTGCGAAACCGCCGAAGATGGCGTGCAGGGAATCGAGCGCTGGCAAACCGGTCGCTATGCGTTGATCCTGTCCGATATCCACATGCCGGTGATGGACGGCTACCAGATGTCGCGCGAGCTGCGGCAGCAGGAACAAAAACAGGGCAAGCCGCGCATTCCGATCGTCGCGTTGACCGCAGCGGCGCTGAAAGGCGAAGCCGAACGTTGCATGGCCGCCGGCATGGACGACTATCTGATGAAGCCGGTCAGCATTGCGCAGTTGGTCGGCTGTTTGCAGAAATGGCTGCCGCATACCAAAACTTTGCAAACGCAAATTGTCCTACAGGCGATTCCCTCGCAGAAACTTCCGCAGGCAAACCTGCCACCGATGCCGCTCGACAAAAACGTGCTGGATGAATTAACCGGCGGCGACCAGAAAGAAAACCGTGCCTTGCTGGATGATTTTTTACAGGCGACCGATCAGGATACCGCCGCCATGCAGCAGGCGCGCGAACAGGGCGACTTGATTCAATTGGGACGCGAAGCGCACAAGATAAAAGGCGCCGCAAGATTGGTCGGCGCGATGGAGCTGGCGCATGCCGCGATGGAACTGGAGCTGGCGACGAAATCCGAAGACTGGTCGCAGTTGTTGCCTCTGTGCGCCGATGTGCATACCTGCGCCGAACGTTTACGGCAATTCGTCGACGCGAATTATCCGCGCATCTGAAATGCGCAATTGAACGCAACCGTAATGCGTTCGCCTTCGCCATAGAACGGCATCACGTAATGCGGAATCCATGACGGAAAAATGACCAGCTGTCCGGGCGACAGTGCGTAACCCATGTTTCCCATATTGAACGGTGTTTGCAACGCGGCCGTTCCCGTATCGACATACATGTTGCCGGCGATGTTGGGATTCACGAAACTCAGTTTTCCGCTATCCGCCTGATCGGGATCGTGTTGCCCGGGGGCAACGCAGTACACGCCGGACCAACTCGCCATCGGGTGATTATGGATGCCGAAAAACCCGTTGCGCCGCGTGACGTGAAACCAGGCGTCGGTCGCGATGTTGATCCGCTTCATCGTCGTCATGTCGTAGTTGTTCAACTGAGCGACGGTGCGCAAGAGGTTCGACAGGCAAAATTCCCGCAACTCGGCAATCACCGGCTCCGGCCAGTCGAACAGGTCGAAATGGCTCTCAAATAAGTCTTTGTTGCGAACCGTATAGGGATTAGGATTGGCGTACTTGCCGCCTTCGGTTTCCCGTTTCAGGAATAATTCGCGCAACGCCTGGTTCAACGCGTCCGGGTTTGGATGCTGTTCGAAAGCGAAGGGCACGGCGAAATGCGGAATAATCTGGAACATATTTTTACGGTCACGGAGAAAACGATGAAGCGCCAAGATTACCTCAAGACGAGCCGTCAGCCGAGCCTGACCATCATTGTTTTTGCCATGTTGAGTTTCATGGCCGGAAGCAGCGCTGCCGGCGACCGTATTGCCGGCCGCGATTTTGCCACTCGATCCGAAGTATTCGCGCCGCAAGCGATGGCGGCGACCTCGCATCCGCTGACCACGCAGATTGCGCTCGACGTGATGAAACAGGGCGGTACCGCCATGGATGCCGCGATTGCCGCCAACGCGGCCCTGGGTTTGATGGAACCTACTGGCAATGGCGTTGGCGGTGATTTGTTCGCGATTGTCTGGGACCCGAAAACGAAAAAACTTTATGGCTATAACGGCTCCGGGCGGTCGCCGAAAAATTTGAGCCTGCAATGGTTCATCGACCACGGTTATAAAGACGTTCCTTCCCACGGCCCCCTGCCCGTTACCGTGCCGGGGACTGTCGATGCCTGGTTTGCATTGCATGGCCGTTTCGGGAAACTGTCGATGCAGCAAAATCTCGCTCCTGCGATCCGCTATGCGCGTGCCGGCCATCCGGTCGCGGAAACGATTTCGTATTACTGGAATTTGTCGGTACCGCGGCTTTCGAAATTCCCAGGCTTCACCGAACAATTCACGATCAACGGGCAGGCGCCGAAAAAAGGCCAGCTCTGGCGTAATCCGAATCTTGCAAACACGCTGGAAAAAATTTCCCGCGAAGGCCGCAACGGTTTTTACAAGGGCAGCACGGCAAAAACCATCGCCGATTACATTCAGGCGCAAGGCGGTTTTTTAAGCGTGGAGGATTTGGCGGACCATCACGGTGAATGGGTACAACCGATATCGACGAACTATCGTGGTGTCGATGTCTGGGAGTTGCCGCCGAACGGCCAGGGTTTGGCGGCCTTGCAAATGCTGAACATTCTGGAAGCCTACGATTTTTCCAAAATCACGTTCGGCAGCGCCGAGCATGTGCATTTATTCACCGAAGCAAAAAAACTCGCGTTCGCAGATCGTGCCGCGTTGTATGCCGATCCCGAATTCAGTAAAACGCCGGTCGAGAAATTACTCTCGAAAGACTACGCCGCCGAACGCCGCAAATTGATCAATCCCGATCGTGCGATGCAGGCCGTCGATGCCGGCGTTGCATTGAACCAGGGCGACACGATCTACATGACCGTCGCCGACAAGGACGGCATGATGGTGTCCCTGATCCAGTCGAATTACCGCGGCATGGGCAGCGGCATGGCACCACCGGGGCTCGGTTTCATCCTGCAAGATCGCGGCGAACAATTCGTGCTGAAGGCCGGCCACCCCAACAGTTTTGCACCAGGCAAACGCCCGTTCCATACCATTATTCCCGCTTTCATCACGAAGAACGGCAAGCCCTGGATCAGCTTTGGCCTGATGGGCGGCGCGATGCAACCGCAAGGCCATGTGCAAATCGTGATGGATCTGGTCGACTTCGGCATGAATCTGCAGGAAGCCGGCGATGCGCCACGCATCCAGCACGATGGCTCCACCGAACCGGCCGGACAAAACACCATAATGTCCGACGGCGGCGTGTTGAATCTGGAATCCGGATTTTCCTATCCGGTTATCCAGGCACTGATGCGAAAAGGCCATAAAATAGAATTTGCCGATGGCCCCTACGGCGGCTACCAGGCGATCATGCGTGATCCTGAAACCGGTGTTTATGCAGGAGCAAGCGAAAGCCGGAAAGACGGGCAAGCGGCGGGATATTGAGACTTGAAATGATCAACAACAACCTTGACTTCGAAGGCTACCGGATCGATCTCGCGAAACACACGCGGGTACAGATTCCCGACTTCCTGCAACTGGATGCAGCCGAACGCTTGCGTTCCTGCCTGCAGAATGACGTGCCATGGACTTTGGCCGAGCGCAGCGACGGTACTCCGAAAACGATTGCAGCCTTGGACTATGCCGCGATGGATGCGCCGGCGCGTGCTGCGCACCTGCAAAAAGCCTACGCGCGCGCCAAAAGCGAATTCCAGTTCGTCTATGAAAGCTACATGATGGTGAAAGCCGCAAAGGAAGGTCGCGATCCGACGCTGATATTGCACGCGATTCTGGACTTCCTGAACTCCCCGGAGTTCATCGCGTTCGCACGCTGGCTGGTGAACGATCCGGACATCACTCATGCAAACGCGCAGGCCACGCGTTACCGAGCCGGCCATTTTCTCACGCGCCATCAGGACAAGGACAAGGTGGAAAACCGTGCCTACGCCTACGTGATCGGCCTGACGAAAAACTGGCGCGCCGAATGGGGCGGCTTGCTGCAATTCGAGGACGATAACGGCAATGTCACGCAAACTTTGATGCCGCGCTGGAATTCGATATCGCTATTCAAGGTGCCGCAATCGCATACCGTCAGCCTGGTGTCGCCCTTTGCCAATGAAGATCGATTGGCCATTACAGGCTGGTTGCTAAGGCCGACGCTGTAGGAGCGACGGAAGTCGCGATGCTTTGATTTTCCCGACTTCCGTCGATCCCGCCAATCAATCGGCAGGAACGGTTCTTTCTTTCGCCCATTCCCGCAAAGCTTCCACCTTTTCCGCCATCAACACCGACAATGGCCGGGTATTTTTCAATTCCGTCGTCAGCACGCTTTCGCTCAAGGTGATTTTTTCGGCGTGGGCGGCATACAAGGCACTGACGATCGCCTGTTCGATTTCGGCGCCGGAAAAACCGTTGCTGTTTTCCGCGAGGCGCGAGAGTGAAAAACTGCTCCAGTCGATCCTGCGTTTGTCGAGATGCAGGCGGAAAATCTCGCCGCGCGCTGCATGGTCCGGTAAATCGACGAAAAAGATTTCGTCGAAACGGCCTTTGCGCAGGAGTTCCGGCGGCAATTCATCGACCGAGTTCGCGGTGGCGACCAGGAAGACCTTGCTCTTGCGTTCCGCCATCCAGGTCAGGAAATAACCGAGCACCCGGCGCGACACGCCGCCGTCTTCGCTGGAATTGGAACTGGCAAGGCCTTTCTCCAATTCGTCGATCCAGACCACGCAAGGCTGCAATTGTTCTGCGGACGACAAGGCATCGCGCAGATTTTTTTCGGTCTCGCCGTGGAATTTATTGTAAAGCGCGCCGAAGTCCAGCCGCACCAGAGGTACCCCGAAACTGCCGGCCACCGCTTTCGCGGCGAGGCTTTTTCCGCAGCCCTGGACGCCCAATAATAAAATGCCCTTGGGCGGATCGAGCCCGACCGGCAAGCTTTCGTTGATGAACGCTTCGGTGCGGTGGCTCAGCCATTTTTTCAATCGCGACAAACCGGCGACGTCGGCAAACTGCGTGGTGTCGTATTCGTAATGCAGGTTTCCGCTGCGATTCAACAATTCGAATTTGAGTTTCGCCAATTCCGGCAAATCCCCTGCACAGATCGCGCCGTCGCGAAAAATAAGATGCCGCGCAATCCGACGCGCTTCATTCATCGCGAGGCCGCGCAGGTTTTTCACGATCGCCTTCAATGAATTCTGGTCGATAACGACTCGACGACCTTCGTTTTCACGTTTGTACAAGTCGGCTTCGTCATTCACCATTTTCAGCAAACTGACTTCATCCGGCAGGCTGAGTTTGAAACGCACCGCCAAGGCCTCCAGTTCGGCCGGCAATTCGATTTTCTGGCCGACCAGCACGATGCTGTGTTCCAGGCAGTGACGGCGCTGGATGATGTCGCGCAGCATGCGCTGCGTGCTGGCATAGCCGAGGTAGGGATGGAAATCGAGCAGCAGGAAAATGCCGCGTTGCGTTTCACCGTGGATCGCGTGCAGTGTGGCGCTCGCATCGGGCGCCACGTCGGCCTCGTCTTCACGATCCAGATCGAAACGGCGCAGTCCTTCGGTAATCGACCAGCGGTACAGCGCGCGCCAGACATTTTTCAGCGCATGCCGAAACAGGTCGATGACCCGGGCCTCGTCTTCGGTTTCAATCAGGATGAATGGGGTGTTCGAGCGCAGCAGCGCGGTTAAATCTTGGAGTTCGTTCATGCCTAATTATATTGGATATTCACGAGGCAAGGGATATCGCATCGCCTGCAAGCGGCCTCCTACGATTGTGCAGAAGAGCCCTTGGGCCCGACCGGGGCCTTCAGCCACTTTGCAATTGCCATCCCGGCATCCCGCCCATCATGCACGGCAGTCACCACCAAGTCGGCACCGCGCACATTATCGCCACCGGCGAAAATTTTCGGCTGGCTGGTTTGATACGGCAAACCACCGGAAACCTGAATACGTCCGGTCTCCTGCAATTGAACGCCATGCGGCTCCAGCCAG
>CAZPCE010000033.1:0-16740 GCA_964584915.1 uncultured Arenimonas sp.
TTGGGTGCCGCAATATTTTCGGCGAAAGCCGCTGTATTACTAAAGAGCGCGATGGCCAGGGCCAAGGACAAGGTGCGGTAAGAGCATTTAAGCATTGGTAGTTCCTGCAGGGGAATGTGAAAAGGGACACGGTTTTAAACAGCCCGACATCCTAACCGGTGTTGACGCCGCTTACACTAGGCCAAAGGGCATAGTGTTGGTTCTGGGGTTGGCAGCCACGCCACACACGTGCGCAGGCCCAACTCCGCGGAGGATGTCGTGGTATCAAAACTTTTTTTATTGCTGTCCGGACTATCTTTTTGCGGTTCCGCCGACGCAAGCCTGCAATTCGAGGAGGGCATTGCCCGCGACCCTGAAAATCAGCGGTCACTATATAAGGAGCAACACTGGATACGATTCAATGACCTGGTGCCGGTCGAACGGCTAGTGGTTTACCGGTGCATGGATGGAACGGCATTTGCCCGAAAACGAGTGAACTACCTGCCATCGGTACAGGCGCCGGCGTTTGAATTCGTCGATGCCCGCAAAGGTTATGTTGAAGGCCTGAGATACAGGAAAAACAAGGCTGCCTTATGGTATCGAGCCCCCGGCGCCGTACCTGAAAAAAATGCACCGCTTGCAGTGAAAAACCTTGTTGCGGACGCCGGTTTCAACGAGTTCATCAGAATGAACTGGCTAAAATTACGCACCGGAAACGCGCTACCCCTGCAATTTGCCGTACCTACCCGGCTGCAGGCCTACAAATTCAATCTCAGGCAAACACAGGAAACCCTTTTCGCCGGCGTGCCTGCCGTGACATATCAACTCAGACTATCCGGCCTGTGGTCCCTGCTGGCCGATCCGATCGAAGTGACCTACGACAAGACCAGCAGACGATTGCTGCGTTTTCAGGGCCTTAGCAACTTAAGAAACGACGAGGGGCAGTTTGATTTGATGGCGCAAATCGACTTTCCACAACCATCGCGCGCCGCCTCGGAAGACGACTGGCAAAAAAACCTCTCGACACCACTGTCCGGCTGCAAAGTGAATCGCTAGTGTCCGTTCTGGATTGATTCCGGACGAATAGCGGACACATTTTTGAAACGCAACCCATTGTTTTTAATTACGTTTTTTTATGGCACGACACTTGCTTTGTGATTTACGAGCCTAAATGAACGAGTAAGGCTTTATCGTCTTTTCTGGAGAATCACATATGCATCTGGACAGTCAGCTGAAACGCGGATATCTGGCACTGATCGGCTTGATGGTGCTGGGCTTCGCAGTCATAGCCGCCCCTGGCGTTCCGAAAAATCAAAGTCGAGCGGTTTCGGTCGTATCGGTCGCCAAAACCTGCAAACTGCATGTCAAATCGAGCTGGCGATTGGCTTCGACCCCGATCGATATCGAGCCCATACTGGTTCGCAAAGCCCTGATTTGCCAAGCGTAAGGCATAATAATGGCATGCTTAATGTCATTCTTTATCAGCCCGAAATACCGCCAAATACCGGCAACATCATCAGACTCTGTGCCAATACAGGCACCATGTTGCACCTGATCGAACCGCTCGGCTTTGAACTGGACGATGCAAAGCTTCGACGCGCCGGACTCGATTATCACGAATTTGCCGATGTTCGCGTACATTCGAATATAGAAGCCTGCTTTTCGCAGATGAATCGTGAGCGGGTATTCGCTTTCAGTCGACATGCAAGCGCACCATTTAACGAAGTGAGCTACCGGGACGGCGACACTTTCCTGTTCGGCTGCGAAACCCGGGGGCTGCCGAATGAACTTTTAACAAGTTTGCCAGTCAACCAGAGGCTTCGATTACCCATGAGGGCTGGACAGCGCAGCTTGAACCTCTCCAACGCTGTCGCAGTGGCCGTTTATGAGGCATGGCGACAACTGGGATACCCGGGCTCTGCTAGTTCATGATTTTTATGTCTTGCCAAATTTGTTAATTTAGTATTAAAGTGTGGTATAGTTGAACGTGAATGTAATTTTTGACCGCCCGTTATTGGGCTTTTTAAAGGAAAACCATAATGAAACGTACTTTATTTGCTCTGGTGCTTGCTGCCGCACTCCCAATGTCCGCACAAGCTTCTGAGCTTAGCTATTCGTTTGTGGAACTTGACTATTTGAGCAGCACCGATGGCGTGACCGATGGCCTGAATGGCCAGGGCCTCGACACCGAAGGTTACGGCATTCGCGGTTCGTTCGGCTTTGCCGAAAACTTTTATGTGACCGGCAAGTATTCGAACAGCGATCTGGACCAAGCCAGCAGCATCGATGCTGACAAATGGGCCGTCGGCTTCGGTTACCACCGTCCTTTGTACGACCAAGCCGATTGGTTTGCTGAAGTTGGTTACACCAAGCTTGACTCGAACACCCCGGTTCTTGATGACAATGCCTACAATGTCTCGTTCGGTCTTCGCGGCAGCATCAGCGACCGCTTTGAAGGTATCGCAAAATTGAGCTACAACGATGGCGTTGACTATAGCGGTGCTTTCTATCCGCAGTACGACAGCTCGTTCTCCGCAAGCGTTGGCCTGCAATGGCGCATCAACGAAATGTGGGGCATCGTGGGCGAAGTTGATGCTTACGAAGATGCTACCGATTACACCCTCGGTGTTCGCGCCAGCTTCTAAGCTTCTGCTTTATTGATAAAAGGCCCGGCTCCGGCCGGGTTTTTTATTGACCTTGATTTATGGCGGATAAACCACCATTGAACCCCTGACCAATGGCATGTTGATGCGCAAGTAACCATACGATAAAATTCAATTGTTAATTTTTCGTTTGCTTTACCGTTGTTAATGTGTCTTCTTAAATGATCTTAAAAGGAATTTATAAAATGAAACGTACTTTATTTGCTCTTGCTCTCGCTGCTGCATTACCTATGTCGGCCCAAGCCGGCGAAATCAGCTACAACTACATCCAAGGCGGCTACTCTGCAGCCAGCGTTGACAGCGCCGATTTCAATGGCCTGGGCGTGAAAGGCTCGATCGCTTTCAACGATAGCTTCTACGGTTTCGTCAGCTACGATAACGGCGACGACAACAATGTCGAATTGACCCAAACCACTGCAGGTATCGGCTGGCATACGGCTGGTGATAACCAATGGTTCGTCGAAGCCAGCTACGTCAACGACAAAATTGACTTCAGCGGTTTCAACACACACGATGATGGCTACAGCGTTGCCGGTGGTATCCGTGCAAAACTGAATGACAATTTCGAACTGAATGCCAAGCTGAACTACACCGACGTAAATGACTTCGGTGACGGCTTCGGTGCCGGCGTTGGCGGCTTGTACAGCTTCAACGACACCTGGGGCCTGTACGCTTCCTACGATTATTCGGATCGCGAAGGTTCGAATCTGGATACCTGGGGCCTCGGCGTCCGCGCCAGCTTCTAATTTTTCAGGCTTCAAAGAAGTAACAAAAAACCCGGCTTTGGCCGGGTTTTTTTATGTTGCGATTGGGGAAGGACGGATCAATGCTTTTCGAAAAGACCTTCCGGATATTCCGGTTTTTGTTCACGCGACAGAATTATCTTAAGACCTTCCGCAGGCGTGATTTCCTCATGCAGCACACGCTGTACCAGCATGGAAATGGGCAATTCAATAGTGTGGCGGTTGGCAAGGCGCATCACTTCATCGACGGTTTGCACCGATTCCACGACCTGGCCGATGGCTGCAACCGCTTCCTTGATGGACTGTCCGCGACCCAAAGCCAAACCCAGACGGCGATTGCGCGACAAATCGCCGGTGCTTGTCAGCACCAAATCGCCCAGACCGGCCAGACCCATCAGGGTTTCTGCACGTCCGCCCAACGCGACATTCAGGCGCAGCATTTCATTGAGCCCGCGAGTTATCAGGCCAGCGCGAGCATTCAGGCCCAAATTCATGCCATCGGCGATACCCGTGGCAACCGCCAGCACGTTTTTCATGGCGCCGCCTAGCTCGGCACCGAGCATGTCATTGCCTGTATAGGCACGAAAAGCCGGACCGTGAAGAGCCTCCGCAACGGTTTGGGCAAAATCGTCATTTTCGGAATGCACGGTAACGGCCGTAGGCAGGCCCTGGGTAACTTCCTTGGCAAAAGATGGGCCGGTAACAACGGCCAGCGGTACATCAGGGCCAAGCACCTCTTCCGCCACTTCATGCAGGAAACGACCCGAACCCGGTTCAAACCCTTTCGTCGCCCATGCAACCCCGGCACGTGGTTGGCGATATTTCGCCAGTGCCTTCAGGGTCTCGGTAAAAGCATGGCTTGGCGTTACCACCAATATCAAGTCCGCCCATGCCACTACCGTTGGCAAGTCGCAACTTGCACGCAGGCTCTCAGGCAAAGGAATACCCGGCAAGTACCGGGTATTTTCGTGCTGCTCGTCAATCGCCTTGATCTGCTCGGCATTCCGACCCCAAATCAGCGTGGGATAACCATGCCTCGCGGTCAATGAAGCGAGCGCCGTGCCCCAAGAGCCAGCGCCAAGCACTGCAATTTTGATAGCTTCGCTCATGGGAGCTGGCTTACGCGTTGCCGCCTTCCGCCATGATGGCACCGGAGGATTGTTGCGCGAAGTTTTCGGCGCGACGGCGCAAGCCTTCTGCATACAAGGCTTCAAAATTGATTGGCTGCAGGTAGAACGGAGGGAAACCGCCCGCAGTAATCAGATCGCTGATCGCCTGGCGTGCATATGGGAACAACACATTCGGGCAATAGGTGCCCAGCATCATGTCCAGGTTGCGTTCGTCGAAACCGGCCAGGCCAAAGACGCCCGCTTGTTCGATTTCGGCGAGATAGACGTTTTTTTCTTCGATCGCACAGGTCAGCGTAATACCGAGCACCACTTCGAAAACCCCATCTTCAAGACGCGCGACTTTCTGGTTCAGATTCATGTTGAGCTGCGGCTGGCCAACTTCGTTGAAGATGCCGGGGGTGTTTGGCGCCTCGAAAGACACGTCCTTGACGTAGATTTTCTGGACAGTGAATTGGGCTTGGCTGGCTTGATCGGTCGCCGCGCTGGAATCGGTCATGGTGTTACTCCAAATTATTTATTTTAATGAATACCGCATTATCACATGGGGCCGCGGCATGCCCAAACAAGGGCGGGCAGCGAGAAAGCCCGGTTTAGCTAGTTTTTGCCTTTGACTAATGGCAGATCCGCCTGCTGCCAGGCGGCAACACCGCCATCCAGCCAGAAAACTTTCGCAAAACCGGCCTTCACCAGTTTTTTTGCGGCCTCGGCAGATTGAATGCCGCTGCGGCAAACCATTACGACCGGTTGGTCTTTGGCCTTGGCAAGCAGCTTGTTTTCAGCGCTGATTTGGCTCAATACGATGTTCCTCGCGCCTGCGATATGGCCTTTGTCGAAATCGGCGATCGCGCTGACATCAAATACCTGCGCATCTTCGCGATTGATCAATGCGGTGAGGCCAGCCGAATTCACGGTTTTATAGCCGGTGAAAAAACGGGCTATTTCGGTGTAGATGATGGCAATCGTCAGTCCGACAAACGCCACGGAAAGCATCGGGCTTTGGCTGGCAAAAGCCTGTAGTGATTCAAAATTCATGAAGATCGGCAGAAATGACTGGGACGCGCATTATCCGTGTGCGCGGCTTCCACGCCAAGCCTTAATTCCGTTCGGGCACCCTATTGTTGGCTTTTGACGGTCGATTCGGGCCGAACTTCGCTAATGTTCGTTCAAAACCCGCTCGATGCGCCGATCTGGAATCAGCCAGACCAGGGCCACGAACACATACAGCAGGCCCGCCATGGGAACTTCCAGCAAAGCCAGAACAATGGCCAACAGATAAACGACCGGCGATAGCTTGCCTTTCAAATCCCGGCCGACCGCCTTTGCCAGCAACGAGTTGTTTCCCTGATGAGCCATGATGGCGCGCTGCAGGATGAAAAAAGCGATGGCCGACATCAGCAAAACAAGGCCATAAAGAGCGATAGTCGTGGATGAAAAATGGTTTTCACCCATCCACCCGGTCACGAACGGCAGCAGCGAAAGCCAAAACAACAGATGCAGGTTTGCCCACATCACTGCGCCGTTCACATGCTGCGTCGCATGAAGCAGATGATGATGGTTGTTCCAGTAAATGCCGATGTAGATGAAACTCAGGAGGTAACTTGAAAAGACCGGCACCAAAGGCTTCAAGGCTGTCAGTGTTTCGCCATGCGGCACCTTCAGCTCCAGCACCATGATCGTGATGATGATGGCCAACACGCCATCGCTAAACGCCTCCAGCCTGCTTTTCCCCATGCACAGCCTCTCGCTCTAGCGCCAATTCCACTTGACCAGCAAAGCTGCAGCGGTCGGCAATAAAAAAATAATCAGGAAAATCGGCAGCTCTTCCATCACGCCGTAACCGGCCTGGCTAACCCCGATCCACATATTCACGCCGGCAATCAAACCCCATAAAACGATAAAACCCGGCACGGTGACGGCGGCCGCGCCGGCAATGCCGGGCTTGAGACTCCTCGCAATGGCGAGCAGTAGTGCCAGCAACGCAAAACCTGCAAATATGAAAATGGCAGTACGCATGGCTTACTCCCGCAGCGTGTGAATTTTGACCTTTGGCTCAAGATTTCTAGAAAGATTTCGGACTGAAATCGGGCAGGCCGGTCGTCAGCCACCAGCGCTTTGCCAGCGCATCCCAACGCCATACCTGAGTATCCATCACGATTCGCTCGGTCTGCGTATTTCGATTGATCAACCGAATTTCGACCATTTGCTCGATGCTGCCATCTTCCAGGGGCTCGAGGGTTTTTTCTTCATATCCGGTAATCTGGATTTGCTTCAGGCGTTCTTTTTCGAGATCGCTTAACGGGTGTTCCTTTCGATAGGCCGGATCAACATGGCTCCATGCCATTTCAAACTCGTTCCAGCGGATGGCAGCCGCATATTTGAATTGGACAAGTTCGAGTTGTTTCGTCTGCGAACGCTTCGATTTGGCATCAGCCGGCCCAACGGCCAGAAGAAATACGGAGGCCAGCAAAAGCAAGATGATTTTTTTCATGGCTTGATGATCAATCGGTGGCAAGACTGACAGCTTACCCAGTTTTAGCGCGAATTGCGGCAAATCGGGCAGTCATTTCGCACATGGTTTGCCCTTGTTCATTTTTGATTTGCGATTGCACCACCGCGCGCGCACGACCCTTGCTTTGCAGGGTCTGCAGGAATACAACCCAGTCCGTGTCTTCATGCAGCCAGGCGCACGCGTTCAAATCGCCAAAAAGCGGGGCAAGGAAACGCACCTGAGTATCGGCAATGTATACCTCGGCTTCCACTTGTTCACGCCGGCATTTCTCGGACAACAAACCCCAGGCGGCCATCGTCATCACACTTACCAGACTGCCGCCGAATGCACAGGCCTTGTCGTTGACGTTATTGGCGAGCGGCGCCGACACCGACAGAATGCCGGCCTCGAATTTCGTTGCCTTGATTGCCATCGCGCTCACCGGCGGCATCGCCGAAAAGGCTGCATTCAATTCGTGCAATTCTTCTTCAAGAGCCATTTCGTTCAATGCAGCACTCATGTTCAAACCCTATTTATGCCAAGCTATTAGCATGCCTGAGACCAAGCTAAACTTGCCACTGAGTGAATGGACCGTGCTGTCCTTGCGCCCTCGCGGACAACATGCGGTAGCGCATTGTGAGGCCAAACTGCGCGGGGCAAAATTTCTTGCATGCTCAAGCATCAAACTGGTCGCGATCGCAAGCGATGCGGATTTGAAAAAGGCGCTCGCCTGCAAGCTGATCATCGTCACCAGCCCTGCGGCGGCCCGATTCGCGGCGCAGTCGCCGGTTTTTTCGATCATGGAAAAAACGCGCTGGTTCGCTCTTGGCAAGGGCACTTCGGCGGTGCTTGATAAAAAAGGCATCACGCAAATCGTCACGCCTGTGGAAGGCAGCGATTCCGAATCGCTGCTTGCCATTCCCGACCTGCAAGATATTGATGGCAAAGACATCGGCTTGATTACCGCTCCCGGCGGGCGCGGCATGATCGAACCCGAATTGATCGGGCGCGGTGCAAACCTGCATGTTTGCCATGTTTACCAACGCAAGCCCGTCACGATCAATGCCCGGCAAATGCGTCAACTCGAGCAACTGCCGCTGCCGTTTGCGGTTCTATGCAGCAGCCATGAGGTATTTGAATCGTTTTGGCGACAGATGCCGGCGGAAACCCGGACTAGATTGAATCAAGGCTTGTGGATCACGAGCAGCGCCCGATTGGAAGGCTTGCTGCGCGACGCCGGGATCCGGAACACGGCCTCCAGCGAATCTGCCAGGCCCGCGGATATGTTGGCGCATTTGATATATGTGCAAACGCAGCAGGTGCGTTAGCATGTCGGCAATCAAAGATGAGCCATGACCGTGATTGACGATAGCGATAGCCGCACCGAATCCTCCGGCCCTCTCATGCGGCGTCCGGGCCTGTGGGTTTTCGTCTTGCTGCTGGTGGCCGCCATTGTTGCACTGGCATTGTGGCAACCCTGGAGCAAGACATCGTCGCCGGCCGATGCCAACGCGATCGATTTAAGTCCGGAAGCGCTGGATGCCCGTTTGCTCAACACCGAACAGCAATTGCAGCGTGCGCAACGCCTGCAACAAAGTCTCGAAAAAAAATTGGCCGATGCCCAGTCGCGCACCGGCCTGCTGCGTGACGAAGTGCTCGGCGTCAACCAGCGCGCCGCCATTCTCGAAGAAAACATTCGCGAAATGGCGAAGGAACAAAACAATTCACGACAATCGGTACAAATGGAAGCGCTGGAATTATTGCTGGTCCTGTCGGATGCACGGATTCATGTCGACGGCGATCTACCCGGGGCATTGCGCGCCATGCGTTTGGCGAATGAAGTGGCATCCGATATCCGCGATTCGCAAATGATCAACGTACGTCAAAGCCTGTTGCAGGAAATGCAGGCGATGATCAGCGCGACCGACAGAAGACCGATCGCCGCCGGCGAACTGGACGCACTCGAAGCCGCCTTGCCGCAATTGTCAGCCCGTTTGCCAGGGCAGGCCGATACCAGCAACAAACCAAACCGGAATGGTTTCCAGCGACTACTCGATGCCATGGTGCAGGTTCGCTCGGCCGACGAACAATCCCTGCTCGGCGCAAATGACCGCAATGCGGCCGAAGCCGCGTTGTCGCTTGAAATCGCGCTCGCCCGCAGCGCCCTCAACAAACGCGACAATAATGGTTTCCAGGCCAGCGTAAGGCGGATCGATAGCTGGTTGAAACGCCTGTATGCGGATGGCCCGGTCCTGCGCGAGCGCCGTGCGAAATTATCCTCACTGGCCAAACAGGACCTGCGTCTGAACGTGCCTACCGCAGGAAGTTCGCTGCAATTACTGCGCTCGATGTCAGCCCGGCAGGCGCAAATGCCATGAATGTTTTTCGTGGCCTGATCTGGTGTTTGCTGTTGGCCGCTATCGGCGCGATTGCCTGGGAAAGCCTGTCCAACGACATGGGCTTCGTACTGATCCGCTGGCACGGGAAGATCATCGAAACCACCGTCGCCTACGGCCTGATTTTCTGGCTGCTGATTTCGGTAGCCCTTTGGTCTTTATGGTTCCTGGTCCGGTTACCGTTCAACGCCTGGCAATCGCTGGCCAAAAAACAGGCGCGCTCGCGGCTGGTAAACGGCTTGCAGGCGTTTCATGAAGGCCGCTACGCCCGCGCGGAAAATTTATTGCTCAAGGCCGCCAGACAGAACGACATCAAAAGCATAGCCTTGATCGCCGCCCATGACGCCGCCGTTCTGCTCGACGAACCTTCGCGCGCGGAACAACATCAGGCGGCCCTGCTGCAGCATGATCCGGATGCGGCCAATATCCAGGCGGCGACGAAAGCCTTGCATGGCGGCAATGCCGAACAGGCGATCGCATTGCTTGCGCCTTTGCAGGAAGGAAAAAAACTATCGCCCCAGGCGCAGTTGGTCTATTTGCAGGCACTTGAAAAAAACCACCGCGCCACGGATGCCATCGCACTTTTGAATCCCCTCCGCAAGGAACAGGCATTGCCGGCGCGGGTAATCGCCGATCTGGAAATCCAGTTGCATGCGAGCGCCATCGCGCAAACGGGCGATGCCGATGCCTGCCTGCAACTTTGGCAAAGTCTGCCGGAACGCCTGAAGAATACGGTTGGAATTCTTGAAGCATTCGCTGCACGTGCAGATGCATTGGGCCTGGAAACGAAAGCCGTGCAAGTTCTGAGCGATTATTTGTGCCTGCACTGGGCTCCCGAATTGCTGCAAAGCCTGGCGGCGATTTCCGGCCACGCAAACGACCAACGCATCGATCTATGCAAAGCCTGGTTGCCGCAACACCCGGACGATGCGGCATTGCACGCCGCACTCGGGAAACTTTACGGACGCGAAAAAAATTACACGAAAGCCGAAGCCATGCTTCAACGTTCGGTGTCGCTCGCCGCAAGTTCGGAAGCCTGGGAAAATCTGGGCGAGATTTACGGTGCACAACAAAAGAACGAGCAGGCAAGCACCGCGTATGCCAATGCACTGCGTTTGCAGCGAGAAGAGATTCCGTTATCGCTGACCGGCCAGAGCCTGCGCGAGCAGATCGCCAGCCAGGCCGTTGCCGAAATTCGCAATGAACACGGTTTTCCATTGCTGCCAAAACCCTGAGCACCGCTCTTGATCGACAGGCTCGACAAGCTGCCATTTTCGGCTATTCGACGGCTTGCCTGAGGATTTCCGCCGCCAATTGTTTCGCGCGCGCCTGCAAAATCGCGAAACGTTTTTGTTTTTCCACCGGTAACTGGTAAATCATCGACTGGACTCTTGCGCGTGAATCGGTATTTTCGCCCGTCTGGTCGTACAGCAATTCAGCCGTGGTGAAGATACCGATGACAGTATCGTCGGCTTTTGAATCCAGCATGCAAATTCCCAGGCCATACCAGGCAGAAGCCTGCCCGGGTTTCGCCCAGATAGCCTGTTGAAACAAAAACTTCGTTTTTTCGGTGTCTTCATCGGCTACATTCATCCAGGCCAACTCGATTGCGACATCGGAAGCCAGCGGATCCTGCGCCAATATCTTCGTGAACTGCGCTTGCATCAGCGCCTGTTTTTCTTCGATGCTTCTTGCAGAATTGCTATCGGTGGAAAGATATTCGGACAGGGCCTTGCGATAACGCTCGACACTTGATGTGTAAGGGCCACGCTGTCTGGAGGCTCTCTGTTGCATGGCCGCCATGGCCTTTTCGTATTCCGGAATATTTCCTTGCGCTATCGAGTCGGCCGCCAGAAAAATACCTGCACGGGTCTCGTCCAGGTTTGGCAGGGGAGCAGGCAAATACACGTCCGTCGGCTCAAAGCGGGTAGTGATTTCTTCCACCTTTTTTTTGTCTACGGCGGCGGCGTTGAATTCCGCGTAATTTTCGTCTGCCGGCTTCGAAGCCGGCACGCGCCACGATGTTGCCAGATAAATCAGAAACGATAGAACGGCAATGATGGCGATGGGATAGGCGTAAAACCCCTGCCAACCAATCTTGGTGTTTGACTGGGGAAGGGGAAAATTCGATGGCAATCCAGTCGGCAAAGGCCGGCGGGCTGCACGCGGCCGTCTGGTTTGAGTCGGCGCCGGCGTCTTCAGGCGCGGCGCCCTGGTCGCTGCTGGCGTGCGGCCATAAGGTTTGCGCACATTCGTGGCGGCGGGAACCGGCGTGGCCTGCCGGGCTTTCTTCAGCAGGCTCTCCCGCGCGCAGGCAGCACAGTCAAGTCCCGAAAAATATTGATGCTCCTTGTTGCTCTTGCAAACAAGCAGACTGCCGGTGGATTTCTGTGCGTATTGCTTCAGCGCCGCCGCCCATTCACCGGCGGAAGGTCGCGAGGTGCCGGCGCTTTCGAATGCACGATCGAATAAATTTCGAAGATGCCGCGTAATCGCTTCGTGGCCGCTTACCATGCTCGGCGTAATGGATTGGTTGGGTTTCAATCCGTAAGCATAGGCGCGCGCCTGGATTCTTCCCGGGATGTCGGTGGGCACGCGCTCGGTCGTCGGACGCCCGGTAAACGGATGAATGCCGAAATTCAGCAATTGAAAAATGACTACCGCCAATGCGAAGCGGTCCTGCTGCTCTTCGCCGCGAACATCCAGACCGTTTGCGTGGAATTCCGGCGCCAGGTAATCCGGCGTAAACTGTGGCGCTTCGAAACGTTCGTTTTGCCCCTGGATACTGAAGCCGTCGCAATCGAGCATCGCCATGTAAAGCGAACGCCGGTAGAAGCGCAGGTTCACCGGTTTCATGTCGACCACGTAATGATGCTGCTTGTGCAGTTCGGCAATCACGGCGCTGAGATTGGCGGCCAGCGTTATTTTTGCTCCAAGGCCGACCGGAAGTCCCTCGGCACGCGCCTGTCGTTCCTGCAAAATATATTCGAGCTCGCTGGTCGCCCTGATATCGAGCGATGGCATCACGAAGCCGAGAAACTTGCCGCGCTCATCCCGCAAAATGGCGTGCGGCCAGGCAATCTGCACGTAGCGTTCGCCGGCATCGCCGATATCCGGCAAATTGGGCGACAGCGAGAGCATTGCTTTTATCTTGCGTTCGTATATCTCCAGCGGCTGGTCACGGTGATAAATCTTTGCCACCAGCGATGGCACTTCGCGTATTTGGTAAACGCTGCCGGCACCGCCGCTCTTGAGCAATGTTCCCAGTGTAATGGCGCGTTTATCGGGGCCATCCATCCAGATTTTGCTGCCGCTGGCGAAACTCATCGACGTCTACTTTATTGCCACTGTGCGATCAGCAGCGCTTTGTCGTCCGAAGTGATCTGGTGCGTCCTGACATCGGCCAGGGTGGAACCCAGCGCGCTGCTGCCATCTTGTTCGGAAACCGTTTTCAGATAGCTCGCGACCGGGTCGATAAACGGGCGGTAGAAATCGGCATTGCCCTTACCCATCACGAACGGCATCGCGCCGTCCGACATCAGGGCAAGCATCTCGACCGGAATGGTAATTGGCGTTATCCGCAAATGCGCCGACCATTCCGTGCCGGTGATGAAATAGGTTTCATTGGCGTACTCGCCGTTTTCCGGCAAGGACATGATATTGCCGGCTTCGCCGTTCACCGATTGCGCAATCGCCAGACCATCGCCGATATGAAAGAAAAAACCGCGGCTGGCGGAAGTGACGACGCCGACCAGCGTTGCCGAATAGTCGGCAAGCTTGGTATTTTCGTTTTTCGCTAGCGTTTCCAGGCTTGCTCTTACGTCGGCAATTATTTTTTCAATTTGCAATTTGAATGCTTCAGCATCAAGCAAATGCAAAAGTTCGCCCGCGCCGTATTTTGCGCTGGCCGCTTCGACCAGGGATTTGGCCAGCAGATTGGAACCGACATGGCTCAATGCCGCCGAACCGGCACCATCGCAAACCGCCGCGATCAGGACATCGTCGATGGCATGAAAGGCGAACGCATCCTGGCAGGGGATGCCGCCATCAATATGCGATTTTCCGATCGCCGATGCCGCATATACCCGGCACTGCATCAGGTTGGCGCGTTTGACCAACTGTCGACCGCAGGCAATTGCGCCTGGCCGCCAGGTCGCGATTGCGAAACCACTTTCATGCTGGCGCTGAGCCACAGGAACAGTTCCTGGAATTTGAGGCCGTTCAGGCGCTTGACGCTGGCAGCGCCCTTGCTGGTGAATTGGCCCATCGCATCCGCCTGTGCGCCATCGCCGACCGCAATCGGAAATACCGCCACCTTGTTTGCCTGCTCGGCCTGGCGACAATGTTCTGCCGCAGGCAACCAATCATCGGTTGGTTGCCCGTCCGACATCAGGAACAACCATGGCCTTGTATAGGCGACGCCGGCATTCTTGAAGTTTTGTTTTTCCTCTTCGATTTTTGCCAGCGCCAGATCGATGGCCTGCCCGGTCGGCGTGGTGCCGCTCGCTTCCAGCACCGGCGCGACGAAATCCATCGCGTCTTTCCAGTCCTCCAGAACTTCGGCTTCGTCGTAACCACCGTATTGCACGACGAGAATACGTACGCGTTTCGCGGCGATCGCGTCGCTTTTCAATTCCTGTTCGAGCAATTTCAAACCGGCATTCAACTGGTCAATCGGTGGTCCGCCCATGCTGCCGGAACGATCCAGTACCAGAACCAGGGGTGTTCGCTGCTCGGTGTTGTCTACCAGTGCGACATCGGGAATTGCGGGCATGGACATTGGGTGCTCTCATCGGTGATTTACCTGCATTCTAGCTTGCATTGTCCCGTCATTGGACGGCAGGAAGGGTATTCCGTGACGGAACTTGCAGGATCGCGTGGACACCCCTCTATCGGCACGTACAATGGCAGCAGTTCAATCATCGGCAACCCCATGAAAATTATTCGAGCAACAGTCCGGTTGTGTTTCTGTGCATTGATTGCCTCGGGCCTGATCGGCTGCAAGGATCTTGAGAAATTATTCGCGGACCCGAAGGAAACCGAGACCAGAATAACGGTCGCACCGCCCGTCGCGGCACCCGTTCCTGTCACGCAAAAAAAAACTGGCCTTGAATTGCCGACATCCTGCCCGTTTGCTCCGGGTAAGGTTCCCGTCAACATCGAGCTGTATGCGATCGACGGCCAGGCATGGATTGATGCGACGGAAAAATCCCGGACTGGCCCGAATGACGTGACCGCAATAAGCATCAGCCTCGACACGCCGGAACCCAGCGCTTTGCTGCTGACCGCAAAACAGACCGCGCTCTGGCAAATCAAAACCAGCAAGCGCACGAAGCTGTGGGGTATTTATGTCACTGCCGAAAAACCGCAGCTGATGGCAGGTGTCGACAAATCCGTCCTGCTTGCCCAGCATTATTCCGAACTGGCGGACCCCTGCGGATTTTACTGGCGCCCGGAACTGCAGGTACACGAGCTGTACGAATTTTCCAAAAAACTCTTTGGCCAACCCTACATCGCGCTTCCGAAAATCCAGAACGGCATCGTCGAGATCAAATCGTTCGAACCGGTGGCGGCCGAAACCGTCGTTCAAGGCGAAGCAAAGCCACCCGAAGTCAATTCATTGCCCATCAGCCCGCCCGAGGAAGAAGCAAAGCCCATGGCCAGGCCGATGACGCTGAACGAGGCGCTGCGCAACAACGTGATTCGTCCCGGCTCCTTGTCCGATATCGAACGATTCAAGTCCCGCTACATGGCCGTCAACCAGAAGGTTCTCGGCGTTCGTTTCGACGAGCATGTGCAGAGAATGCCGGTCTACGTGATCACCGGGGACTTTGCCTTTTCAGGAAGTCTTGCCGGCGCAAACGCGGTCGTGTTCATCCTCGAAAACAATGCGCCTTATCCAACCGGCGACTCGCAGCACAGCCCGGTGCTGGACATGAATTCGGGCGTCTGCATGGGGCGGATTTGCCAAATACTGATTGGCGATAACTAAGACAATTCCCGCATAAAAAAACGCATGTAGCGGCGACAGACCGATACATGCGTTTGTAATCAAACCATTGTGCGCGGTTCGAATTAGCGTTCGACGATGGCAGCTACGCCCATGCCGCCTGCGGTACAGACGGAAATCAGGACGCGGCCGCTGCCTTTTTCTTTCAGCAGTTTTGCCGCGGTGGCCACGATGCGGGCACCGGTCGCCGCGAATGGATGTCCCATCGCCAGCGATGAACCGACGACATTGAGTTTGTTGCGATCGATCGAACCCATCGCTTTGTCACGACCCAATTTTGTTTTGCAGAATTCTTCCGACTCCCAGGCCTTCAACGTGCACAACACCTGTGCCGCGAAAGCTTCGTGAATTTCGTAGAAATCGAAATCCTGCAGGCTCAGGTTATTGCGTGCCAGCAATTGCGACACGGCCCAGGCCGGCGCCATCAGCAAGCCTTCGCCGTGCACGAAATCGACCGCGGCAACTTGCGAATCTCGCAGGTAAGCCTGAACTTCCAGTCCATTCTCTTTCGCCCATTCTTCCGATGCCAGCAAGGCTGCCGAAGCGCCATCGGACAGATTGGTCGAGTTGCCAGCCGTCAACGTGCCCTGACCACTGGTTTTATCGAATGCAGGCTTCAGCGTGGCGAGTTTTTCGATCGTGGTATCGGGACGCAGAATATTGTCTTTGTCGATGCCGCGAAACGGCACGACCAAATCCTTGTAAAAACCGCGCTCGTAAGCGGCGGCGGCTTTCTTGTGTGATTCGAAAGCGAGTTGATCCTGATCGGCACGGGTGATTTTCCATTCCTTGGCCATTTGCTCGCAGCTCTCGCCCATGCTCTTGCCGGTGCGCGGTTCGGCGACGCCGGGAAATTCGGGTTTGAGTTCACCGAATGAGAACCCTTTCAGCAAGGCGCCGATGCGCTGGCCGAAAGTTTTCGCCATGTTCGCGTTCAACAAGCGACGACGGAGTTTCTTGCTGACCGCAATCGGCACGTCGGAAGTGGTATCCGAACCGCCGCCGATGCCGGCTTCGATCTGGCCCAGCGCGATCTTGTTGCCGACCGTAATCACGGTATCAAGACCGGTACCGCAAGCGCGTTGCATCGTAAGACCGGGCGTCAACGGCGACAGGCCGGACGACAAGGTCGCTTCACGCGCGAGATTGAAATCGCTGGAATGTTTAAGTACGGCGCCCATCGCCACTTCGCCCAGCACCTTGTCCTGCAAATTGAATTTTTCGACCAGCGCGCCCAACGTCTTGATCGACATGCCCATGTTGCCGATATCGAAATACACGCTGTTATTGCGGCAGAACGGAATACGGACGCCACCGATAATGGCCACGCG
>CAZPCE010000034.1:0-15980 GCA_964584915.1 uncultured Arenimonas sp.
CGTCAAGGTAATGTACTGATCAGTCTCACCGGCAAGCCTGGTTCGAGTCTCGCAAACGCTGCCGATGTCCATCTGGATGTCAGCGTGCCCGAAGAAGCCTGCCCGCTAGGTCTGGCCCCTACTTCGAGTACGACCGCCGCCTTGGTCATGGGCGATGCGCTCGCCGTCAGTCTGCTGGAAGCCCGCGGCTTCACCGCCGATGACTTCGCCCGCTCGCATCCGGCCGGTGCGCTGGGCCGCCGTCTATTGCTGCATATCAGCGACATCATGCATGCCGGCAGTGAAGTCCCGCGTGTCGGCATCAACGCCACCGCCAGCGAAGCGCTGGTCGAAATGAGCCGCAAGCGTCTGGGCATGACCGCGATTGTCGATGCCGAGGATCGTTTGCTGGGCGTTTTCACCGACGGCGATTTGCGACGCGCCCTCGATGACGCCCAACTCGACTTGCGCAACACGCCGGTGAAACAATTGATGGCGCATTCGCCGAAAACCATTGCCGCCGATGCATTGGCAGTCGAAGCCGCGCATTTGATGGAGCAATACAAAATCAACGCGCTCGTCGTCGTCGACGATGAAAAACATGTGGTCGGCGCCCTGAACATTCACGATTTGCTTCGTGCACGCGTGGTTTGAACGATGGCACTGGATAATTCCGAATTAATCGAACGCGCCAAAAACATACGCCTGGTTTGCTTTGATGTTGACGGCACACTGACCGATGGCCGTTTGTACTTTGATGGCGAAGGCCGGGAAAGCAAAGCCTTCAATGTCCACGACGGACAGGGCTTGAGATTATTGGAAGACAACGGCATCGCCGTGGCTTTCATCACAGCCCGCGCCAGCGAATCGGCCAGAGCGCGTGCGCGCGATTTGCGTTTGTCTCATGTATTCATCGGCGTAAAAGACAAGGCCGCCTGCCTGAAGGCGCTTTGCGAGCAATTGAATATCACCACGCAACAAGCCGCTTTCATGGGCGACGACGTTCCCGATTTGGCCGCGATGAAACTATGCGCGCTCGGTTGCGTGCCCGCCAATGCCCACAAGTGGCTGTTTGAACACGCCGACTGGGTCATTCCCAAAAATGGCGGTGAAGGTGCGGCACGCGCACTGTGCGACTTCATTCTGGAGTCGCAAAACCTGATGCCCGCCATCCTGAAAAAATGGGGCGTAACTCAGTGACGCGCAATCTGTGGACGATCCTTTTTTTCGCGCTCGCGGTGCTTACCAGTATCCTGGTCTGGAATTTGCGCTCGAAACCGCTGATAAAAGCCGAGGGCCCCACCCGTTCGGATTACGTGCTGCACAATTTTGAAATGACCACGCTGGACGAAAAAGGCAAGGAAGCTTTCAGATTGAAGTCGCCCTACCTGGAGCGCGACCCAAAGGGCAAAAGTCTGAGCATACTGACCCCGAAATTCAGCTTTCCCGACAACAACGGGGGAACGTGGCATGCCGAATCGGGCAATGCCTGGGTCGGTCCGAAAGCCGAAGAGGTACGCTTGCAGGATAAAGTCGAAATGATCGGCCCGAAAACCGCCAACGGGCAGCAAACCCGCTTCAGCGCCCCGCAACTGACCATCTTTCCCAAGAAAAACACCGCTGAAAGCAAGGATGTCGTGACCATTACCCGTGCCGACTCTATAATTCAGGGCCACGGCTTGCAGGTAGACATGCAGGCCAAACGTTTCCAACTCCTAGCCGATGTCAAAGGACGATATGCGCCTCCTCGCCGTTAGCCTTACCCTGTTTGCCGCCTCGTTGTCGCTTTCAACGACGGCCTTGGCCAAATCCTCAGATCGCAACCAGCCGATGGACGTCCAGGCCGATAGCACCAATGCCGTGATGGAAGACAACAGCGATTCCACGCTGAACGGCAACGTAGTCATTACCCAGGGCACGCTCGAGATTAAATCCGACCGCGCCATCATCCATCGACGCGATGGCGATATCGACAAAGTCACGCTGACCGGCGGTCCGGTCGTGATGAAACAGGTCAACGATTCGGGCGAGCCGATGAATGCCAGGGCGTCGACCATTGTTTATACCCTGAGTTCGGATTTGATCCTGCTCAGCGGCAATGTCGTGATCGAACAGCCGCGCGGTTCGATGCGCGGCGAAAACGTGAAATACGACCTCAAAACCGGTCGTCTCGACGGCGGTGGCGACGGCAATCGAGTTTCGATGCGCATCATGCCAAAAAACAAAGCACCAGCAGAAGCCAAACCCTGATGTTGCATGCCCGCGGTCTGCGCAAGCGCTACAAATCGCGCGAAGTCGTGCGTGACTTCGGGCTGGATTTGAATCCTGGCGAAGTGGTCGGCCTGCTCGGCCCGAACGGTGCCGGCAAAACCACCTGTTTCTACATGATCGTGGGCCTGATACCGGCCGATGCCGGCGACATCTATTTCAACGATCGCAACATCACCGGCATGCCGATGCACGAACGCGCCCAACTGGGTATCGGTTATCTGCCTCAGGAAGCATCGGTATTCCGCAAGCTGACGGTGGCCGAAAACATCATGGCCGTTCTGGAACTGCGCAAGGAACTGAGCGGCAGCGACCGAAAGAAAGAACAGGAAAGTTTGCTGGAAGAACTCCATGTCACGCATGTTGCGCGGCAGTTGGGTGCCAGCCTGTCCGGCGGCGAACGGCGGCGCGTCGAAATCGCCCGTTCGCTGGCGGCGAATCCACGCATGATGCTGTTGGACGAACCGTTCGCCGGTGTCGATCCGATCTCGGTGGCGGAGATCCAGAAAATCGTCATCCATTTGAAACAACGCGGCATCGGCGTATTGATTACCGATCACAACGTACGCGAAACCCTGGGCATCTGCGATCGCGCCTATATCCTGAATGCCGGTAGCGTACTCACGCAAGGTACTCCGGCGGCCATTCTGGAAAATCCGGACGTGCGCCGCGTCTATCTGGGCGATACGTTCAAGCTGTAAAAAAAACGCACTGACGCTTCCCGCACATGCGCCGCGTATGTTTAACTGTGCATGATGAAACCGAGCCTGCAAATCCGACAAACGCAATCGCTGACCTTGACGCCACAGTTGCGCCAGGCGATTCGTTTGCTGCAGTTATCAAGCGTCGAATTGGAGACCGAAATTTCCGAAGCGCTTGAAAGCAATCCCCTGCTCGAAGCGCTCGATGACAATGCGGATGACGGCGATGAAATGCCGGGTGAAATTCCGATGGAAGCCGTCATCGAAGCGCCGCGCGAGAATGGCGACAGCGCGGAAAACGCGAACGAAATCGACGTGATCGAAAACAACGAGGATTTTGACTGGTCGGACGACGAATCACGCGGTCCGAGCACGAAAAACGAAGATTTCGACAGCGAATTCGGCACCGCCGCGCCGATGGGTTTATGCGAACACTTGCTCTGGCAATTGCGGCTGAGCCATCTGTCGGCACGCGATATCGCGATCGGCGAAGTCATTATCGAAGCGATCAACGGCGACGGTTATTTGCTCGAAACGCACGAGGCGATCCAGCAGGCGCTGTTGCCGGAAGTGCACGCCGACCTGCAGGAAATCAATACCGTTTTGCAATTGATCCACCACTTCGATCCGGTCGGCGTCGGTGCAAAAAACCTCTCGCAATGTTTGTGCATTCAATTGAACGTCTTGAGCCCGGACACGCCCGGTTTATGCCTCGCGAAAAAAATCGCCCTCGAGCATCTCGAAGCGCTCGCGAAGACGGGTTCTGAAAAACTCGCTTCGCAGCTGAAAATCTCGGCGGCCGACATGCACGAAGCGGTCGCGTTGTTAAAAAGCCTGGACCCGAAACCCGGGCTGCAAATCAGTTCCGATGCGCCCGATTACGTGGCGCCCGATTGCATCGCAACGAAACAGAAAGGCGTCTGGCAAGTCAGCCATGCCCGCGGCAGCCAACCGCGTATCGGCATCAACCGGCATTATGAAAACCTGATCGGAAAAGCCAGCCGTGAAGACGATTCGTATCTTCGCGGCCAGCTTCAGGAAGCGCGCTGGCTGATCAAGAGTCTGGATTCGCGTGCCGATACTTTATTGCGCGTCGCACGTTCGATTATCCGGCAGCAAAGCGGGTTTCTTGAGCACGGTCCGCAAGCGATGCGACCCCTGACCCTGCGTGAAGTCGCCGAAGAATTGGGCCTGCATGAATCCACCATATCGCGTGCAACCACCCGCAAATATCTGCGCACCCCGCGCGGCACCTTTGAATTCCGTTATTTTTTCAGTTCCGGAATCAGCAATAGCGACGGCGGGGGAACTTCCGCCACTGCCATCCAATCCATGATACGCAAGCTGATTGAAGCGGAAAATCCGCGCACTCCGCTCAGCGATGCCAGACTGGCCGAATTGCTCAAGGCCGAGGGCATTCCCGTGGCCAGACGCACGGTCGCCAAGTATCGCGAAGCCATTCATATTGGCTCTTCCAGCGAGCGACAACGCTTGGGTTAGACGCTGCCGGTTAAAACTTCGTGAATTAAAAAAAGTTTACAACTTCTCACAAAATCTTCTCCACAAACACCGAATTGTGGCGTAGTGTAAACATTGCAAGCTAGGTCGCTTGTCACTCGACAGGAGGAAGGAATGAAATTAGATATCAATGGTCACCAGGTAGAAGTCACCCCCGCCTTACGCGATTACGCACAAGAGAAAATAGGACGCCTGTCGAAACACTTTGATCACCATCTCGATGCACGCATGATTCTTTCGGTTTCAAAACTCGATCACAAAGCCGAAGCCACTCTCCATACCACCGGAAAAACCCTTTTCGCCGATGCCATCGCGCCAGACATGTATGCCGCGATCGATCTTCTGGCCGATAAACTCGACCGCATCGTTCTCAAGCAAAAAGAAAAGATGACCGACCATCATCGAGGCGATTCCCAGGCACGCGCCGAGACCTTCGGCTAACTCCCTTCAATCCCCCGACACAAACCCCGATTATTCGGGGTTTGTTTTTTTACGGGCATAACCTACTGGACAAGGGGAAAAACATTGCCAGTCTTCGGCTGCAATGCCAAGCTAAGGGGGAAATCACACAAGCGTGCGCATCATGCTGAACCGCATCACTACCCGCGAAGTATTCGAACAATTGCAGGAACGGCTTAGCCTGCGCTGGATCGCATCGCAGTCCGGCGGCGACCGCGTACTCGAACGCAACGAAACCCTCTCGCGGCGGCCTTCCCTGGCCGGCTACCTGAATGTTATCCACCCCAACAAGATCCAGATTATCGGGGCATCGGAATTGCAATGGCTGGACAGTCTCGATGCGCGACTGCGCTGGGAAACGCTGGAAAAAATTACCGGCTTCAATCCGATGGCACTGGTTATCACGCAGAATCAAAGTTGCCCGACCGATTTGCGCAATGCCTGCGAAGAATCCGGCACGCCACTATGGGTATCAGCCAAGCGCGGCCACGAGCTGCACAACCATTTGCAATACCATCTCGCACGTTCGCTCGCACCGCGCGTCAGCTTGCACGGCGTGTTCATCGAAATTTATTCGATCGGCGTACTTATTACCGGTGAAGCCGGCGCCGGCAAAAGCGAGTTGGCACTCGAACTTATTTCGCGCGGCCACCGCCTGGTGGCCGACGACGCTCCGGAGTTCACGTTGATCGCCCCCGATGTTCTGGATGGCACCTGCCCCGAAATGTTGCAGGACATGCTGGAGGTTCGCGGCCTTGGCCTCATGAACATCCGGCAAATGTTTGGCGACACCGCAGTGAAGCGCAATAAATATTTACGCCTGATCGTGCATCTGCTGAAACTGAGCGAACACGATTCCGACCATATGGCACGACTCACCGGCGAAACCGATGCGCGCCAGGTATTGGACTTGCGAGTGCCGGTATTCAATTTGCCGGTTGCGCCTGGACGCAATCTGGCGGTTCTCACCGAAGCCGCCGTTCGCTTACACTTGTTGCGCAGCAAAGGCGAAGATCCCGCCGCTGCATTTCTTGCACGTCACACAGCCTTTCTGGAAGCCGGTGGTCACTGATGAACACGAACAAGCCAGTCCTTACCGTCGTCAGCGGCCTGTCCGGTTCCGGAAAAAGCATCGCCCTGCGTACGCTGGAAGATCTGGACTATTACTGCGTCGATAATTTGCCGGCTGAATTGCTGCCCGATTTTGTTAAAAATCTTACGCGCGACGACAAGCAACGCTCTCGGCTTGCCGTCAGCATCGACGTCCGTAATCACAGTTCCGATCTTGGCCGCGTCGGCGAATGGCTGGCGGCCGTCGGCGCGCTCGGTTTCGATTACCGCCTGGTGTACTTCGACACCGCCGATGAAGCATTGATCAAGCGTTATTCCGACACCCGTCGCCGGCACCCGCTGTCGCACGAAGGCCTGCCACTATCCGATGCCATCGCTCAAGAGCGCGAACGCCTGCGCCCGTTGCGTGCACTGGCCGACATCGTGATCGATACCAGCGAAATGAATGTGCACCAGTTGCGTAAAGCGGTGCTAGGCGAACTGGAAGCCGGCACGAAGCGGCAAGTCTCCTTGCTGTTTGAATCTTTCGCCTACAAACGCGGCATACCCGGCGACGCCGATTTCGTTTTCGATGCCCGCTGTTTGCCGAACCCGCACTGGGATGCCGCACTGCGTCCGCTATCGGGCCGTGATGCCGCCGTTCGGGATTTCCTGGAACAGCAGACCACGGTATTGGAATTCGTCGACCAGATTTCGGTTTTCCTCGATACCTGGCTGCCGCGCTTTGAATCAGAAACACGCAGCTATGTGACCGTGGCATTCGGTTGCACGGGCGGAAAACACCGTTCGGTTTACCTGGCCGAAAAACTGACCCAGCATTTTCGCCAAAGCGGGCGCGAAAATGTGCTGACTTTCCATCGAGAGCTCGAATAGTGGCGGTCGGGGTTTTGCTCATCGCCCATCCCGGCTTTGGCAAGGCCTTTCTGCAAGCCGCCCAGCATATCAATGGCGTCAACGCGCTCACCGTCGTTGCGCATGATATCCAGACCGAACTCGATGCCGGTGCACAACTGATTTCCGCAAGTGCGGCTTTTCGTAAAGTCGAAAATCCCGCAGGCGTGTTGATTCTCGTGGACAGCCCGGGCGGTGTCGCCGATAAAGTCGCCGCACAACTGGCGCAATTCGGTACCCCGGTAAAGCGGGTCAGCGGTTTGTCTTTGCCAATGTTGCTCCGGGTAATGCATTATGCGGAACAGGACCTGGATGAACTTGCCCGCACAGCCGCTGCGGGTGGACGTAACGGAGTGGTGATCGATCATGCTTGAACACGAAGTCACAATCACAAACGCCACCGGCCTGCATGCCCATGCCTCCGCCAAACTGGTGCAAATTCTCGCTCCGTTCAAGAGTCAGGTAACGCTCAGTGGCAAAGGCCGCGAGGTCAACGCAAAAAGCATCATGGGCGTGATGTTGCTGGCAGCGGGCCCCGGCACCGTACTCAAAGTCAGAGTCAGCGGCGACGACGAAGTGGAAGCGCTCAGAGTCGTGCAACAATTTTTTGCCGAGATGTGATTTTCGATTTTGGGTTGCAGGAGCGTCCTTTAGGCGCGACAGGGAATTGCACAACTGATGTAATTAAAAATCGCAGAGGATAAATCCAATCACTGATTGAGCCTTCCCTGCAATTCATTCGCGCCTAAAGGACGCTCCTACAAAAACAAAAGGCTGGGCATATGCGTCTTATCAGCCGATAATACGCGGGCCAACCAGGGAGCCACCCATGGCCGAAGCCATTCGCCACGATAAAACCGCGCGCCAGCTGCGTCTGTTATCAGACGCGCTCGACACCGGTCGCCTCGGGCCCGTGCGTCGGCTGGTTAATTCATTATCGCCGGCCGAAATCGGAAACCTGCTTGAATCATTGCCGGCCACCAAACGCGGCGTGGTCTGGGGCCTGGTCGATCCCGAAGACGATGGTGAAGTGCTGGTGCATGTGGGCGAGGATGTCCGCGAGTCGCTGCTTGCCGACATGGACCCCGATGAAATCGTCGCGGCTGCCGAAACTCTCGATCTGGACGATTTGGCGGAACTGATCGAAGACTTGCCCGATACCGTCATCGAAGAAGTCTTGAAGTCGATGGATCGCGAAAATCGCGAACGCCTCGAACAGGCGCTGTCCTATCCGTACGACAGTGCCGGCCGTTTGATGAACCCGGATGTGATCACCGTGCGTACCGATGTTACGGTGGATGTGGTGTTGCGTTATCTGCGCCTACGCGGCGAAATACCGGAACATACCGATTACCTGTTCGTGGTATCGCGCCGTCACCAATATCTCGGCCGCGTTGCAGTTTCATCCTTGCTGATTCGCGACCCGCTCACGCCGATCAATGAGTTGATCGATGACGAACAACCCGCGATTCCAGTCAACACCGATGCCAACCAGGTCGCCACGATGTTCTCCGACTTCGACTGGATTACGGCGCCGGTAGTCGATGAAAACAATATTTTGCTTGGCCGCATCACCATCGATGACGTGGTGGACATCATCCGCGAACAAGCCGAGCACCAGGCGATGGGTGCAGCCGGTCTGGACGAAGACGAGGACCTGTTCTCGCCGGTACCGCGGGCGGCGAAACGTCGCGCCTTGTGGCTCGGCATCAACTTATTGACCGCCTTCTTGGCGTCTTGGGTGATCGGACGTTTCGAAGCCACGCTGCAACAAGTCGTCGCGCTTGCGGTATTGATGCCGATCGTCGCCAGCATGGGCGGCGTCGCCGGCACGCAGGTGCTGACCTTGATGGTGCGAGGCATTGCGCTGGGCCAGGTCGGTGTCGGCAACTTGCGCGCATTGATCGCGAAAGAAGCGCTGGTCGGTGTGCTCAACGGCGTTGTCTGGGCCATCGTCGTCGGCGTGGTCTGCGCGCTGTGGTTCCAGGACGCAAAACTGGGCTTGGTGATTGCCGGGGCAATGACCATCAATCTGGTCGCAGCCGCCCTCGCCGGTGTTCTGGTGCCGATCACGCTGAAGCGCATGAACATCGATCCCGCACTGGCGGGCGGCGTTGTGTTGACCACTTTCACCGACGTGATCGGTTTCCTTTCTTTCCTCAGTTTGGGCACTCTGATTTTATTAAAGTGAACGCAGCTTCATGAACTAGGCGAGCGGGACTGTAAACCTACGCAACCTTCACTGAAATTCTGCGAACCTTTTGCCTATGCGCTTGCCTCTAACAGGCAACACACAGGAGACAAACATGAATCGTCGAAACTTATTGATCGGTCTGGCAGCTGCAGCGGCGGCAGCTTCGTGGCTCGGTATTACATCGGCTGCAACGACGGCTGTCGAAACGATCGTCAAGCCACTGAAAAAATCGAAAGCAGAATGGCAGAAACTCTTGCCTGCTGCCGCCTACGGCGTGTTATTCGAAGAAAACACCGAGCGCCCGAATTCCAGTGAGTTGAACAAGGAGCATCGTAGCGGCACTTTTATTTGTGCGGCCTGCTACCTACCGTTATTCAGCAGCAATGCGAAGTTCGACAGCGGCACCGGATGGCCCAGCTTCACCTACCCGATCGAAGGGCACATCGGCAAGAAGACGGATTACAAACTGGTTTTCCCGCGCACGGAATATCATTGCGCACGTTGCGGCGGCCACCAGGGCCATGTGTTCGACGATGGTCCAAAACCGACCGGACAGCGCTGGTGCAACAACGGCGTCGCATTGAAATTTGTCCTGAAAGGCAGCCCGCTGCCCGCGCTGAGGGTTTGACATGAATAGGTTGTTTTCAAGAATGCTGCTTGCACTGGCAATGGCAGGTTTTTCCGGTTTGGCTCTTTCCACGGTCATCGTGACGCTCGATGAGTCTCCGGCAAAACCGGCAGCCGGAATGGAGACCGCTATCTTTGCCGGTGGTTGCTTCTGGTGCACCGAATCGGATTTCGACAAGGTTCCCGGCGTAGTTACGACCACTTCCGGCTACATCGGCGGAACGGTAAAAAACCCCACATACGAGCAGGTATCAGCCGGCGGTACCGGCCATGCGGAATCGGTATTGGTGACCTTTGATCCGAAGAAAATCAGCTATGCAAAACTACTGAAAGCCTACTGGATCAGCATTGATCCGCTGACCGCCAACCGGCAATTCTGCGATAGCGGCCATCAGTATCGCAGCGCCATTTTTTATCTGAATGAGAGCCAGAAGAAACAGGCTCTGGCCTTCAAAAAATCCCTTGAAGACAGCCATTTTTTCAAGCAAGCGATTGTTACCGAGGTCACGGCAGCCACCGAATTCTATCCGGCGGAAGACTACCACCAGGATTACCACAACAAGAATCCTATTCGTTACAACTATTACCGGAATTCCTGCGGCCGCGATGCACGCCTGAAAGAGGTATGGGGCAAGAAGCAATAATCGAATACGCAGGGCCGGAGATAATTTTCAACAACGAAGATGAGGCCAGCAGGGCCATTTCTTTTATTTGCCCTGCTCTTTCAAGGTAAGCGCGACTTTATTGCGCAGATAAGCCGGCTCAAGATGGTCCGGCGCAATCATTTTTCCCAATGCATAATCCCGCATCGCCAATCGCGCCACATCGGCCGCGTGCGGCAATGCATTTGCGCGGCATGCGATCAATCGCGATTTCAAATTCGTTTCGAGCACGCCGTTATTCGCGGAGAAACCGGTACCGACACCGGAGATCAACTCCTGCGATTCGAATTGATACGCCTCGGGTGCAATCACGATCTCCTCGCTGATCGACTCCACCAATCCATCGCCATTCAATCGAAAGCCGGCGCAGTAAATTTCGCCCATGCGGGCATCGATCGCGGCAAGAATTTGGTCGGCTTTCAGATCGACACCCTGCATCGCCAGAGCAGCCAATGTCGATATCGGCAATACCGGCTTGTCCAACGCAAGCGCGATACCTTGCACCAGCGCAACGGCGAGCCGGACACCGGTAAAGGCACCAGGGCCAATACCGACTGCAATCGCATCGAGTCCGGATTTTTTTATGCCCGCCTCTGCCAGCAATTGTTCCGCCCACGGCAAAGCCAAAGCGGTATGTTGTTTAGGCGAAATTTCAAAACGCTCGCGCACTTCACCATCGATGCACAAAGCGACCGAGCAGGCTTCGGTGGCAGTTTCGAACGCCAATATTTTCACGGCCAGATTTCCTGTGTGTCTGCCGCTTCCTGTTCGACCAGCGGATGTTGGTTTGCAAAGAATGCCTGCACGTCGGCCAGCACGCGCGTGC
Organism: uncultured Arenimonas sp.; assembly: GCA_964584915.1. Taxonomy (GTDB): domain Bacteria; phylum Pseudomonadota; class Gammaproteobacteria; order Xanthomonadales; family Xanthomonadaceae; genus Arenimonas. The sequence goes on from CAZPCE010000034.1 coordinate 11,197, forward strand.
GCGGCAGCGGCGGCAAGCTGTCCAGAAAAATACGGCCATAGGATTTGCTGGTCAGGCGCTGGTCGCACAGCACCAGCACGCCGCGATCTTCATGGCTGCGTATCAATCTTCCAGCGCCCTGCTTCAACGCAATCACCGCTTGCGGAATCTGTTCGTCGCGAAACGGGTTGCCGCCGTTGCGGCGAATCACGTCCAGTCTTGCCTCCAGTACCGGATCGTCCGGCGCCGCGAATGGCAGCCGGTCGATCACGACGACACTCAATGCCTCGCCGATCACATCGACGCCTTCCCAGAAACTGGCGGCACCGAGTAAAACGCCATTGCCGGAACTGCGGAATTGCTCCAGCAAAACCGTACGCGGCGCGGTGCCTTGTACGAACAACGGCCAGGGTGAATTCTTCAAGGCTTCACTGGCTTCGCGCAAGGCGCGGTGCGAAGTGAACAATAAAAACGCACGTCCGCCCGAGGCTTCCAGCACCGGCCAGACGGCTTCGACGACCGACTTGCCGTAATCGCGCGTATTGGGCTCGGGCAAATTTTTCGGCAGATAACACAGTGCCTGCTCGGTCCACTCGAACGGGCTTTGCTCAAGAATCGTGCGCGGCTCCAGCAAACCCAGTCGATGGGCCAGATGGTCGAAATCTCCTTCAACCGCAAGCGTCGCGGATGTGAAAATCCAGGCTGCACGACTTTGTTCGCGATACTGGCGCAACGGCGCCGATACATCGAGTGGCGTGCGCTGCAAACTGAAGCCGCGCTGGGTGAGTTCGTACCAACGCACGTCTTCATCGTCTTCCGCTTTCATCCAGCGCACTATGCGGCTGTAGGCATTATCGGCGCGCGCACTGCAGGCTCCGAAGCCGGGGCTGGCTTCAACAAGAGGCGACAATGCCTGGCACAACGTGTCCAGACTCGCACGCAACTGTTCCAGCGCAAGACTGCTGGCTTCGTCCTGCAATACACGCGCCTGATTGCCGCGCTGGGCAAAATTATTCAAGGCCAGACGCAATTCGCGCACCTGGTGTTCGATCGTTCGTACCGGCTGCTGGATCGTCGCCAATGCCGACGGCACTTCCTTGCATTCGGCGAGGGTATCGCGCGCCAAATCCACCAGTTGCCTCGCGCTGATATTTTCACCGAAAAATTGCGCCGCCAGTTCCGGAAGCTGGTGCGCTTCATCGAGAATGAAAGTGGCCGCGCCCGGCAGGATTTCGCCGAAGCCTTCCTGCTTGATCGCCAGATCGGCCAGCAATAAATGGTGATTCACCACGACAACATCGGCCGACTGCGCTTCCTGCCGCGCCTTGACGACAAAACATTCCGACCAGAACGGGCATTCGCTGCCAAGGCAGTTTTCCGCATTGGATGTGATTTGTGGCCATAACAACGAGTCTTCCGGCAAATCCGACAGTTCGGCCAGATCGCCGCGCTTGGTTTTTCCGCTCCATGCCGTCACCCGCTGGAATTGCGCGACCACATCACGGCTGGCGAATTTCGATTCGCCGCGCGCCTGCTCCATCCGGTAGCGGCATAAATAATTGGCGCGTCCTTTCAGCAAGGCGGTTTTCAGATTCGCGCCCAGCGCTTCGCGCACACGCGGCAAATCGCGGTGGTACAACTGGTCTTGCAAGGCCTTGGTGCCGGTCGAGATGATCACGCGTTCACCGGACAATAAAGCGGGCACCAGATAACCATATGTCTTGCCGGTGCCGGTGCCGGCTTCGGCAATCAGGGTTTCCTTGTCGTCGATCACATCGGCTATCGCCTGCGCGTAGCGTTGCTGCGCGGGCCGGGCAACATAGGACGCCAATTTATTCGCCAGCGGGCCATCATCCGATAGAGCCAGCCTTGTACGTTTTGCTAAATCCGACACTTCAATCCCGAAATCAAATTAATAACGCGGCGGCGGCGTCACGGTGCATTGGGCAATTTGCTGATCGGCGCGTTGGGCACCGGCAACATCGTTTTTTGCCTTGCGTGCGAAGGACAGGGTTTTCCAGTTGCGGCGACATAATGCGCCCAATTTCGGGCCCTTGTCGTAAGACAATTGGGCAAAATTTTCGGCCTGTATCCAGTTTTTCTTCAACAGAGACAACTCCGCCTGCCATTGAAGCAAATCCGGATCCATCGTCGAGATTTTCAGCGCCAGATCAATCGCCGATTGTGCGGCCACGATGTCTTTGCGAGCTTCGGCTTGCGTTGCGGTATTGCGCAAATCTTCCACTTGCGGATCACGCAATGGTGCAACGGTCAAATCATTGCCCTGCAAACCGGCAGTACGCACCTGCGCCACCATCGACTCGGGCGTCAGTACGACGGCCGCATTGCCGGTTCTTTTCGGTGTCGTCGGGCCGCAGGCCGTCATCGACAGAAATAATAGGATTACGACTGCAAAACGCATTGCTTACTGCTCCTGTTTTTCAGGTGTCGCCGGCGGTGCTTCCGGTGCATCTTCCCCGAGCTTGAACCAATCCAGCCAGGAACTTTCGACACAGGTTTTGTGTTCTTTCGGCAAATAGCCGGACACGAAAGCCGCACGACGGGCATTCGGGCAATTGTCTTCGGTGGTGGCGTAATCGGTGCTGTCGAGCCATGCCCATTCGATGCCTTCGCCGCTCACGGTCAAGGGTTGTGTCGGCAGTTTTGAGAACAGCGCGGACCAGACTTTCATGGCACCGGTCGCACCATAGAGACCGGTAGTTTTATTTTCATCGTTGCCGACCCAAACCACGGCGAGATGATCGCCGGTGTAGCCGGCGAACCAGCTATCGCGTCCGTCATTGCTGGTGCCGGTTTTTCCGGCAGCCTGCAAGGGTCCGAGGCCGTCACTGAGCAACGCACTGCCGGTACCGTTGGTGACTACCTGCTGCAATCCCAATGTGACAAGACGCGATGCGATCGCATCGCCTTCCTGTGCCGCGTCGGAATTGAAATCGTAGCGGTTGACTGCTTTGCCTTTCGGATCCAGCACGCCGCGTACCGCGCGCAAGGGCTGAATTCGACCACCGGAAGCAAGAAACTGATACATCTGCGTCATCGAGAAAACGCTTAAATCGATCGAGCCCAGAATCAACGAAGGACGCGGTTCCGATTGCAGGCCGCCGAGCACTTTCAGCAATTCGCTCAAGCGGTCGGGCCCCACTTCCATGCCTACGCGAACCGTGGCCTGGTTGTAGGAATGCGCGAGTGCCGACGACATCGTTACCGTGCCGTGGCTCTTGCCGTCGGAATTGCCGGGGCGCCAGGTTTTGCCATTGGGCTGTGTGACTTCGACCGGACTGTCGTCCACCCAGCTGGCGAGCGAGTATTGGTCCGGTTGCGCGAATGCCAGCAGATACACGAAGGGTTTCAGCAAGGAACCGACCGGGCGCTGAGCTTCCAGTGCGCGGTTGAATCCGGGTTGATCGACATTCTTGTTGCCGACCATCGCCAATACTTCGCCTTTCTGGCTATCGGTCACCACCATGCCGGCTTGCAGGGTTGGACCCTGCTTGCGCTGGATCTTGCCCAGGGTGTCGATAACGGCTTTTTCCGACAGCATCTGCACCGAAGGCGCGAGCGAGGTATGCACGGTCATGCCCGCGCCTTTCAATGCATCGGCGGGATAGTCGCGCGCCAATTGCCGGCGCACCAAATCCATAAAGGCGGGATTGCGGTTTTTCGCAACGCCGGGTTTCGCACTGACACCCAACGGCGTTGCATTCGCACGTGCGGCTTCGGCCTTGGTGATCAAGCCCAATTCTTCCCAGACGCCCAACACGACGCGACGACGTTCCAGTGCACGTTCCGGATGCTTGCGCGGATCATGAAAAGCGGGGCCCTGGATGATGCCGATCAACAAGGCCATGTCTTCGGTACGCAACGAATTCAAATCCCGGCCAAACCAGAACTCGGCGCCGGCCGCGACTCCGTGTACCGATTGCTCGCCTTGCTGGCCCAGATACACCTGATTCAAGTAGGCCTCGAGAATTCGTCGTTTGTCGAAGCGCGCTTCGATGATCAATGCGTACGCGGCTTCCTTCACCTTGCGCGAAATCGTTTTGGTATTGCTCAGGAACAAGCTGCGCACCATCTGTTGCGTCAGCGTGCTTGCTCCTTGCTCGAATTCGCCTTCGCGGATATTTACCCAGATCGCCCGCATCAAACCTTTCGGATCGATACCGTGATGGGTTTTGAAATTACGGTCCTCGACCGCCTGCAAGCCGGAGACAATCAATGGCGGCACTTCTTCCAAGCGCACCAGGCGACGCTCTTCTTCGCTATTGCCGTACAAGGTGGCGATTCGCGCAGGATCCAGCCTGGCGCTATCGAGCCGTTTCTTGGCCGCAACATCCTGCACCGACACAACGCGACCGGCACTGATCACCACCACCAACTGGCGCTCGCGTACCGGACCGTCCATATCGACGAACGCACGAGTGGCAAGCGTAAATTTACCGCCGTCGCGCTTGAAGGTTCCCGGCAACAGGCCGGCACCGTCGTTGCGATAGGAGGCCGCTGTCAATTCCAGCTCCATCGCTTCGGGATTCAGCCGGACGCCTTCGGCCAGAAACAAGGGTCGCGCAAAAATGCGGGTGGGCACCTGCCACTGCAATTGCGCGAATTGTTCGCGCACCTGCTTGTCCAGTTTCCAGAGGTACGGGCCGCCAATGCCGATCGTCAGGCCGAGCACGAGCAGGCTGATGCGCCAGAACCAGGTCCGGAGTCGGGAACGGAGGTCAGGTGTTTCTTCTTCGGAAGGAGCGTTTAGGGTCACGGACATGGATAATGTTGGTTTCCGGAAG
>CAZPCE010000035.1:0-10598 GCA_964584915.1 uncultured Arenimonas sp.
TATTGAGTTTTTAATTGCAGCCGCCATGGTGGTGGTGCTGTTTTTAGTAATTGCCCTGTTTCTGCCCGCTAAGCGCGTGGTCTGGCATGACATTGAAACCAATCGTCCTGCCAATACGGTTTACGACGTCGTCAATGGTTTCCATCATTTCAGAGACTGGAATCCGTTGCTTAGTTACGACAACAAGATGAAAGTTGATATCAGTGCCGATCCAAAAGCACTCGGTGCAACCCTGAAATACGATTCCAGCAAACCCGTCGTCGGCGCTGGCACCTGGACTCTTGCACAACAGGATCCCGGCAAAAAAGTCGTTTACAAGCTGGATACCAATTCCATCGGCAGCAACAAAACGATGGTTTTCACCATCGAGCCAGTGGTGGCCAAAAGCAAAAACATTACCGTCAACACGAAAAACCTTCGCGTCACGCAGACCTACACGGTCGACTACGGTTGGAACCTGTTTGGTCGCTACGCCGGCATGTACGTCAATCGCAATGTCGGCGATGAAATGAAGACCGGCCTGCAAAAGTTGAATGCCTTGCTGGTCAATATTCCGAAATACGATTACTCGGCCCATACCGAAGCGTTTGCCGTGGCTGAAGTGCCTGCGCAAAACGTATTGGTCGTACCAACCGAAGCCAAGCGTGCGAACAATGAAGTCGTTTTGGCCATGACCAACCAGATGAGCTGGGTCAAGAAAGTGATGGACGCCAATGGCCTTGTTGCTGCAGGCCCCATGCGCATCGTCACGACCGAATACACGTCTTCCGCATATTCGTTCGATATCGTGATGCCGGTGCGTAAAGCGGGTTCGGGCGCAGCTGCGCCGGCGCCTGCCGCTGCGGAGGGTGAAACCCCTGCAGAAGCCGCACCTGCGCCTGCCGTTGCCGCCACCGAAAAACTGGACATCCGCGTTGAAGGTCCGGTCAAGGCCGATTTCTATCCTGCGGTGAAGACTGTCAGCACCGGTTACACCGGTTCAGCGCAGAGCCTCGTGATGGTAAGAGACATGGTGCGTGCCTACGCGATTGCCAATGGCTTTACGCCGACTGACCGTGCATTCGACGAATATCTTGGTGGCGTCGACACGCAAAACGAAATCGATTCCAAGTTCAAAGTGTATTGGCCGATCAAGTAAATGGTCATGATGTTTTCAGGAAAAAGCGGGCCTTGCGCCCGCTTTTTTTTCATCATTCTTTCTTGACCTCGGGCGGTCCAGCACAGAGACTAACCCCATGATCGAAGCCATTAACCTGCGCAAACACTACGGGCATCTGCTAGCCGTTGACGAAATAAGTTTCAAGGCCAGGCCTGGCGAAGTACTGGGCTTTCTGGGCCCCAACGGTGCAGGTAAATCCAGCACGATGCGGATGATCTCGGGTTATCTGATGCCGAGTTCGGGGACGGCAAGCATTTACGGCCATGATGTCGTCAAGGAGCCACTGGCCGCAAAAAAACGTCTTGGCTATTTGCCGGAAGGCGCGCCGCTGTATGCCGAATTGAGTGCGGGCGAATTCCTGGATTTCGTGGCGCGTGCGCGCGGTATCGACAAGGCTTCGCGACTGGGGCGGATCAACATGACGCTTGATCGTCTTAGTCTGAGAGACGTGGCAAATCAAACGATCGGAACACTTTCAAAAGGCTACAAGAGACGCGTCGGACTGGCTGCGGCGATTTTGCACGAGCCATCGGCACTGATTCTGGATGAGCCGACCGATGGATTGGATCCGAACCAGAAACATGAAGTGCGCACCTTGATTCGCGAACTTGCGAAGGAGCGAACCGTATTGCTGTCCACTCATATTCTCGAAGAGGTGGAAGTGCTTTGTTCGCGCGTCATTATTATTGCGCACGGCAAAATTCTGGCAGACGCTACACCTGCGGAGCTATTGGCCAAATCGCGTTACGACCGTGCCGTCTCGATCCAGGTGACCGACAGCATTTCGGCCAGGGCTGCGCTGGATGGCATGCCTGGCATAACGGGCTTCGAACAAAATGCGATTGACGGGCGCTTGTACATATTTACCAAGACAAAAACGCGCACCGATGAGGCCGTTGCCGAGCGCTTGCGCCAACGCCATGTGGCTTTTACCGATTTGCGCGTTGAACGTGGCCGCCTGGACGAAGTCTTTCGCAGCATTACCATGCCGGAGTCGAAAGCATGAACGCTGTCATCGCGATTTACCGCCGGGAACTGCTGAGCTATTTTTCCACTCCGTTGGCGGCCGTTTTCGTCGTGATATTCCTGGTGATGCTTTCGGCGTTCACTTTTTACCTGGGTAATTTTTTTGAGACGGGGCAGGCCGACTTTCAGGCTTTTTTCCTGTTTCATCCGTGGATGTATTTATTGCTGGTACCCGCGTTGGCGATGCGTTTGTGGGCAGAGGAAAGAAAAAGCGGCAGCATGGAATTATTGCTCACCTTGCCGGTGACGGCTGGGCAAGCGGTGCTCGGGAAATTTCTGGCCGCCTGGACACTCGTTGGCCTGGCCCTGCTGCTGACATTTCCGATCTGGGTGACTGTCAGCTGGCTTGGCGACCCCGACCATGGCGTCATCATCGCCAGCTACCTCGGCAGCTGGTTACTGGCGGGAACGTTTCTGGCAATCGGTAGTGCGATGTCGGCCACGACCAGCAGCCAGGTCATGGCATTTATCTTCAGCCTTGCGGTGTGTCTCGTGTTTTTGCTGGCGGGTTATCCGATCGTGCTGTCCGCCATGCAGACGGTATTCAACCAGCCTGTTGTGGATGCCATTGCGAGCATGAGTTTTTTTACCCATTTCAGTTCTATTACGCGCGGCATTCTGGATCTGCGGGACGTTGCCTTCTTTTTGATTAACGGCGCTGCGTGGTTGATTGCGACGGTGCTGATTATCAACCTGAAAAGGGCCGGCTGACATGGTCATGAAAAAACTGCCGTATGCAAATTATTTCGCATTGCCTTTGCTCGCCTTGCTCACGCTGGCGCTGTTGTTCGGCAGCGCGCAATTGTTCAAGGGCTTGTCGTTCGACCTGACCGACAACCGCATACATACCTTGTCCGACGGCACATTGAAGGTCGTCGAATCAATCAACAAACCGATAACGCTGAAATTGTATTATTCGGAAACGGCATCGCGCGATTTGCCGCAGTTCCGGGTTTATTCGCAGCGCGTGCGCGAATTGCTGGACAGCATTGCGAAAAAATCGAACGGAAAAATCATTTTCCGTGAAATTGACCCGGAGCCATTTTCTGAAGCGGAAGAAACGGCGGCGGGCAGCGGTTTGCAAGGCATTCCGCTCGGTAATTCGGGCGAGAGCGTCTATTTCGGCCTGATAGGCGAGAATTCCGCCGGCAAGACCATGCTGATGCCGTTCATTGATCCAGACAAGGAAGCCTTTCTCGAATACGACCTTGCGAAATTGCTCGCAAGCCTGAATGCCGAAAAACCGCCGGTGCTCGCTATGATGAGTAGCTTGTTGACCGGACCGAGCGTGAATGCATTGACGGGACAGCCGAGTATGGGTTGGGTAGTGGACAGGAAATTGGCCGAGAGTTACGAGGTGCGCCGCCTGCCGATGGACGCCGGTGCAATCGAAGCGGATGTCGATGTGTTGATGCTGATCCATCCGAAGAATATTCCCGAACCGACCTTGTATGCGATCGACCAGTTCGTGCTGCGAGGCGGGCATCTGCTGGTTTACGTCGATCCAAACGCGGAATCGGATTCAATCAATGCCTATTTGCCTGATGGTAGCCCCACGACCAGCGCATCCGATCTGGGCCCCTTGTTCAAAGCCTGGGGGCTGGAGTATGACCCGCGAATGGTAGTGCTCGACAGCCAGAATGCCTTGCAGGTGGGCGAGGTGAACGAAGTGCCGCAATATCATCTCGAAGTGCTTGGCTTGTCGAAGGACTATCTCAACAATAAGGACATGGTGACGGCCGATCTTGAAAAATTGAATTTCTCCACCGCCGGTTCGATCAGCGCGACCGAGCAATCACCGTTAAAACTCGAAGCCCTGGTGCAGAGTTCCAGCAGTTCGCAATTGATGGATGCACGGATCGTCAAAACCGCCGGGAATTCGCCGGAAGTATTGCGCAAGAATTTCAAGCCGAGCGGCGAAGCCTATGTATTGGCCGCGCGATTTACCGGTAAATTGAAATCGGCTTTTGCGGAAAAATCGGCGCCAAACCAAATCATGGAAAGCGTAAAGCCGGCCCAGATCATCATCGTTGCCGATTCCGATTTGCTGGCCGACAGAATGTGGGTTGTGGAACAAAACATTCTGGGGTCGCCGGTACTTGACGAGATCGCCAACAATGGCGATTTTGCGATAAACCTGGTGGACAATCTTGCAGGAGACCCTAACTTGATCTCCCTGCGGACGCGTACCGTGTCATCGAGGCCTTTCGAGCGCATTGAAAAAATCCAGCGCAGTGCCGAGTTGCGTTATCACGACAGGCAAAGCCAGCTGCAGTCGGAAATGGAAGCCCTCAACCAGAAATTGTCGCAACTACAGGGCAGCAATGCGGCATCGGACATCGTTGCTCTGACTGCCGCGCAAAAAACGGAAATTGCAAAATTCCAGAAACAAAAAACAGGCCTACGCAGTGAACTGAGACAGGTGCAGCGCCAGTTGAATACCGATATTGAAAATCTGCTGAACCGGCTGAAACTGATCAATATTTTATTGGTGCCTGGCCTGGTGGTGGTGCTGGCATTTGCGGCAGGCTTTCGCCGGATGTTGCGTCGTCGCGCGATGGCTCACGAATAGGACATCCACACCGCGCATGAAAAAGACTTGGCAGCGTGTTTTCCCTTCGATCTCCTCACTGATATGCGCGGCATCCGTCGCCATGTCGGCTTATGCCAGCCACGGCCTGGAAGGGGATTCGCAAAGCCGTCTTTTGACGGCAAGCTATTTTGCATTCGCGCACGGTCTTTCGGTAATCGTGTTGTCACGATTTTCTTCTGGAAAATCCAACTTGCTTGCCTGCAGTTTGGTGCTGCTCGGGGTTTTTCTGTTCAGCGGCAGCCTGGCCTCCGCTGCGCTATGGCAGACATCCACTGCTTTGGCACCTTCGGGCGGCATGGCGCTGATAGTGGCATGGTGTTGGGTGGCGGTGAACTTTTTCGTCTACGGGGAAGAGTGATGGCAAAACACGAGCGTGGCTTCGACCTGCATACGGCCGTGGCGCATCTGTCGAAACGCGATAAAAAGCTTGGCCGCTGGATAGAGAAAATCGGAATCCTCGAAATCGATGGCTGGGATAAAAGTTTCGATACCGTCGATTCACTGGCTCGCTCGATTTTGTATCAGCAACTTTCGGGCAAGGCCGCAGCCACGATCGTCGGCCGCGTAGAGAAAGCCATCGGATCAAAAAGAATCAACGCCAAGTCCTTGGCGAAGGTTCAGGACGAACAATTGCGTGCCTGCGGCGTGTCCGGGAACAAAACGTTGGCATTGAGGGACTTGGCGGCGCGTGCCTCGCAAGGCGAGATCCCGAGTGCGGCGAAATTTTCGTCTCTGACCAATGATGAAATAATCGAAAAACTGGTGGCCGTACGCGGAATAGGTCGCTGGACAGTGGAAATGATGCTGATGTTTCGATTGGGGCGTCCCGATGTGCTGCCGGTCGACGATCTCGGAGTACGAAAAGGCGCGCAGAGAATCGACAAACTCGAAGCGATGCCGAGCCCGAAGGAACTGGTATTGCGCGGCGAAAAATGGGCGCCTTACCGTACGCTGGCCGCCATGTACTGCTGGCGCATTGCCGATTTCACTGAAGAAGCAAAACCGAAAGTGAAGCGTTCGCAGGATTGAGTTTTACCGGTAATACCAATGCCAGGGTTCGTAATTGATATCGTGCGGATTATCGCGCGGATAGCTGAGGCGAAATCCGAAATCGGATGCACGTCCCATCAGCCAGGAAAACGCAGCGGTATTCTCGAAACTTTCTTCTGCCGGCGGTTCGTTCGGCGTGCCGATATCGATGGCGCGGCCGCTGTGGTGCTCCGAATAACCGGGAGCCGCGTTGACCCTCAGTATTTCCTGCACGCTCTGGCCGCGCGCAAGCTTGCGTTTGAAAATGCCGAATTGATAGGCATGCCCGCGATAGCCGGAAATAGCCTCAAGCCTTATTCCATCCGATGATGCGGCGCGCTGCATCGTCAACCATGCCTTTCCCGCGTTGCCCTGCATCCACAAGGGCCGTCGATAGCGATCGAACCCTGCGAAGTAAAGGGTGCGCGGTTCGGGCGTCAAGGCAAGATCGTGTTCATTGCCATACTGCTTGCTCACGCCCAGATAATCGAGCATGGCTTGCACGCTTTTGAGGCTTTCGGTTTCCGTAAAACCGTTGCTGCCCAGAAAGGATTCGCATTGGTGTTGCGTTTTGCCGTTTTTCAGCAGCAAACGGAAACGGGAACCGGTCGATACGGCCAGGAAACGTCCATCTGCCTTGCGGCGCAATAACCATTCGTGGGAGGCCAGCAGGCGGCGGGTTTCATTGCCGCGACCATTCGCGAGCATCGCCGGAATGGCCTCAATCAGGGTGCCGTTTATCAATGTAAACCGTTCGCGTTCCATGCTTTTAGCTTAACCCATTCAAAGCGGACGTTTGAAAAACAGGGTGACTTTGAAAGCCTGGACGATACTGACGAGTTCCCAACCACCCATCCCCATCTGGGTAAGTTTCTCCTGGATGACTTCCGCCTTGGGTGGTCCCCAAAAAGTATTGCCTAGTTCCACAATCTGATATGCCCAGCGATCGTGTGCCATTTGCGTGTCCTCTCAATTATTGGTGAAGTAGACCAGCAAGCCGGCCAGAAGCAACAGCAACGATGCGAGCGCAATTGGCGCGATCATTGCGTTTGATTGTCCGTTGAGGCGACGTTGTATGAAATGGATATTGTGAATCATGGTGATTTCTCCGTTTTATTCGGCAGGATCCTGGTTTTCATTTGGCTTGAGTCGGCCATTCTTTCGCAGTGCCTCGCGCAGCACATATTCGATTTGCGCATTCAATGATCTGAGCTCGTCATCGGACCAGCGCTGCACGGCCTCGAGGATCTCGGCATTGATGCGCAACGGATAGGCCTTTTTCTCGCTCACGATTTTTTCTTCGATTTTTGAAGCAGCAAAAACACCATGATGAGCGCGTCGATATTCAGTATCACGACGAAATACGGCATGATTTGCCGGATGGCTTCTTTCGGCAGCAGCAATACCGCTGCGCCGAATGCCAGCAGGCCGACCGAAAGGGTCAGCATGCCCAGCCCAAGGATGGATTGCATCTGCAGGCTGTTGGGCGATTTTGAAAATTGTTCCGGCATCCAGCGTCGCGTAATGCACGCCAGCCCGATGCCCAATGCTGGCAGGGTGCTGGCGAAAATCACGATGGCGGCGATCAGGTTTTCGTTCATGGCTCAGTAAATCGAGCCTGCGTTTACGATCGGTTGCGTGCCGCGCTCACCGCAGAGTACGACCAGCAAATTGCTGACCATCGCAGCGCGGCGTTCGGGATCGAGATCGACCACGTTGCGTTTCGACAACTCGCTCAGTGCCATTTCGACCATGCTGACAGCGCCTTCGACAATGCGGGTGCGGGCGGCGATGATCGCGCTTGCCTGCTGGCGTTGCAGCATCGCCTGGGCAATTTCCGGCGCATAGGCCAGATGCGAAATGCGGGAGTCGATCACGCTGACGCCTGCTTGCGACAAACGCTCCTGGATTTCTTCGTTCAGGTGCTTGGAAATTTCCGCTGCATGGCTGCGCAGGGATATTTTGCCGTCTTCGTGTTGATCGTAAGGGTAGCTCGTGGCCATCGCACGCAAAGCCGATTCGGATTGGATGTGCACGAAGCTTTCGTAGTCATCGACGTTGTAAACCGCTTCGGCGGAATCCACCACTTGCCACACGACCACGGAAGCGATTTCGATCGGGCTGCCGTCAAGGTCGTTCACCTTGAGTTTGCTCGATTCGAAGTTGCGCACGCGCAGCGATATTTTTTTCTTGGCGTAAAAGGGATTATTCCAGCGCAGGCCCGGGTCTTTTGCCGTGCCGATATATTTGCCGAACAAGCTGAGTACGGCGGCCTGGTTTGGCTCCACCATGAACAGGCCAAACAGCATCACGAATAAAACAAGACCAAGCAGCAGGCTGCCGCCGATCAGAATAGGGTTTGCATTGCCGATCCCACTGATAAATCCGAATCCGCAGGCAAGCAGGCCGACCAGAAGGCCGAGCAACACCGGAATGCCTGAAATAGAGCTGACATTTTGTTCTTTCATGATTTTCTCCCCACGTTGAAAATACGTGCGATATAAAGATATCAAAATGATATCAAAAGTAAAGTGGCGGCCACAAAAAAACCGGATTCAAACCGGTTTTTCAATAAATTCATATAGTTAATTGATTATTCGGTATCGCAACAATGGTACCGGGCGTTGCTCGCTGCCGATATAGATCTCGTTTCCTTCGCGATTGAAGGTAATGGCCTCGGCTTGCGGCAGCCACGGGAACTGGAAACTGTAGGGTCGGGATGAAAGCGCCTTGGACCAGCTGGCTTTCACGTTGTCGCGAACGTAGAAATACACCGCGTGGTAATTCATCACCATCAGCACGCGCCCATTCGGGCTTAAATCGGTCGAAGTCACTTGCGAGCGATAACGGCCGTAAACCGGGTTTTTTTCCATTTCGTTGGAATCGGGCTGTTCTATGCCGGGCAGATCGCCGATTTTCGTCGCAACGATATTCTTGCCGGTTGGCTGCAGCGGCAATTTGAATAATTCGGGCGGAACCCGCTTTTTCGACACCAGCAGTATCTCGCCATTCGCCGCATCGACCGTGGTGGCTTCGCAATCGCGGGCGCCATCGGGCCATTTGAAATCGAAGCTCCAGGCAGGCTCCAGCGTTTGCCCGTCTTTCAATACTTTCGGTTCTTCGAATACGTAAATCTGCAGCGTTTTGCGGATACCGCCGTTATCGCCCGTATCGGAAATCAGCAGGTAATTCTTGCCGTTGAGCCGGAAGCTGGCCATGTCTTCCCAGTCCACATTCTTGACGCCTTTCAGGTTGAACGTGGCAACCCGGCTGGCATTGGTACTCATCGCAATCAGCTTTTCGCCATTGCCTCCGTCGTTGATAACCCAAAGGATATTCTTGTGATAATGCGACGGAGCCAGGCCACTCATTTCTTCCAGATCGGCATCGGTTTTGGTGCCGGCATATTCCGGCGCGCTCCAACGTGCCGCGGCGCAGTCGAAAGTCAGCAATAAACAGAGGGCGGCTATTAAAAATCGCATCGGTCTTGATAAGGTCGAGGGCGAGCAAGCATGCCAGATTATTGCGATGTGAAGAACCATGTGCGGCTACAATAAACCCAATTTGACAAGAATTAACCCTATGAACACTCAAGCCATCAAAATCGGAACTCCCTTGACCGAGCGCGCTACCAAAGTATTGCTGCTGGGGTCGGGCGAGCTCGGGAAAGAAGTCGCCATCGAGCTGCAACGTTACGGCATTGAGGTCATCGCCGCCGATCGTTACGACAACGCGCCGGCGATGCAGGTGGCACATCGCTGCGTTACGTTGAACATGCTTGATCCGGCCGCATTGCGCGATCTCATCGCGCACGAAAAACCCGATCTGGTCGTACCCGAGATCGAAGCCATCCATACCCAGACGCTGGTCGAACTGGAACAGGAAGGCGCCGTTCGCGTCATTCCGACCGCGCGTGCGGCGCGATTGACGATGGACCGCGAAGGTATCCGCCGGCTCGCCGCCGAGACACTAGGATTGCCGACATCTCCCTATCGCTTTGTCGATACGCTGGAAGATTATCGTGCCGCCGTCGCGATGATCGGTACGCCCTGCGTGGTAAAGCCGGTGATGAGTTCTTCCGGCAAGGGTCAAAGCACGGTTCGGCAACCGGCCGATATCGACAAGGCCTGGGAATACGCACAGTCGGGCGGAAGAGCCGGGCAGGGGCGCGTCATCGTCGAAGGCTTTATCGATTTCGAATACGAAATCACTTTGCTGACGGTGCGCCATCGAGACGGCACCTCCTATTGCGATCCAATCGGCCATTTGCAGATCGACGGTGATTATCGCGAAAGCTGGACACCGCAACCGATGTCGGCATTGGCCATGCAACGCGCCCGGGATATCGCCAAAAAGATTACCGACGATCTCGGTGGCTGGGGTTTGTTCGGCGTCGAATTGTTCGTGAAAGGCGATGAGGTCTGGTTCAGTGAAGTATCGCCCAGGCCACACGATACTGGTCTGGTAACGCTGATCTCGCAGGACATTTCCGAATTCGCGCTGCATGCCCGCGCCATTCTGGGATTGCCGATTCCGAATATTCGTACGCATGGTTTTTCCGCTTCCTGTGCGATCCTCGCCAAGGGGCACGGCGTGCCGTATTTCGAAAACGTCGATGCAGCACTCACGCAGAACGACACCGCGTTGCGTTTGTTCGGAAAGCCGCGCGTAGAAGGCCAGCGACGTGTCGCGGTAAGTCTTGCCCGCGGGGACAGCATCGAGCACGCAAGGGAAAAAGCCCGGAATGCGGCTTCCGAACTAACCATCAAACTGATTGACTGAGGCGGCCAT
>CAZPCE010000035.1:10608-15389 GCA_964584915.1 uncultured Arenimonas sp.
GATAAAACCCTATCTGACCGACGGTCCGCAAGGGCCGCACATCGTCAGCGCCGAGATCGATACCGGCGGTGCGTTCTGCGAATTGACCCTGCATGGCAAGAATTCCGAAGGGAAGGACATCGAGCTGGAATTGATGCTGCCGGCCAATATGATCCGGCTGATCGTCTCCTTGCATGGCGAAGACGGCAGTTTCGGCTTTGCCTAAGCGGGGCGATTGACCAGATTTAACAGCAAACAGGCGGTTCGCCGGATAAAATACCCAGATATATTCGCGGTACGTTTGTGTCTGAAGGGGACAGCATGAAGAAGAATGGAAGGGTGGCTGACTGCGGGATTTTCTTGCGCGGCATTTTCAGCTTGGTCTTGTTTTCGGCGATTTCTTTTCCTTCCCAGGTTTTCGCCTACTCACCGGGCAAAGACGGCGTTGGCACGATCAATACCGCCAACACCGTCATCAACACCTACTACACCGTCACTGCGGGCCTTACCGCAGGCGGAAGCACGGTTCCTTTGTCCAGCGTTACCGGTTTGTCGGTCGGTGACGTACTGATGCTTTACCAGGCCCAAGGCGCGACGATCACGACGACCAACTCGGCGGCATACGGCAATGTCACCGCACTGAATAATGCGGGGCGTTACGAGCTGGTCAGTATCGTGTCGATTGCCGCCAATACCGTCACCATCAACACCGATTGCAGCTCCGGCTTGCGATATTCCTACACCAACGGTTTGACGCAGGCGGTTCGCGTTCCCCAATACAGCAGTCTTACGGTATCCGGTGCAGGTTCGATTACCGCGACCGCCTGGAATGGCACGACCGGCGGCATCGTTGCCGCGATTGTTCAAAACACGGCAAGTATTGGCGGCGCCGGAATAACGGTGGCCGGTCAGGGTTTTCGCGGCGGCGTTTTGGATAACAACACAACGGCTGCAGGAACGGATGTCACGCTTTTCGTCGGCGCATCGGATGCTGATGGCGGCGAAAAGGGCGAGAGCATTGCCGGTTTCCAAACACAATACGACACACTCGGCGGACGCTATGGTCGTGGCGCACCAGCAAACGGCGGTGGTGGTGGTGACGCACATAATGGCGGCGGCGGCGGCGGTGCCAACGGAAATAACGGCGTTGCATGGACAGGCTCTGGTATTCCGAGTCTTGCAGGAACCGGTAGCACGGTTGCCAACTGGACCAATGCATGGAATCTGGAAGCGGCCGGATTTGCGACCAGCACCTCGAGTGGCGGCGGCCGTGGTGGTTACACCTATGGCAGCGCGAACCAGGATGCAGTGACCGTCGCGCCTGGCACGGCCTCGTGGGGCGGCAATAGCAGAAGACAACGCGGTGGCCTTGGAGGCCGACCGATGACCAATGACGTGACTGGCCGGTTGTTTTTTGGCGGCGGCGGTGGCGCGGGCGATGCCAACAATACGGCGGGTAGTTCCGGAGCCGCAGGCGGCGGCATCGTGTTACTCATCGCGAACACGATCAATGGCGGTGGAACCATCAGTGCGAATGGTCTGACGGCAGGCAATTCCACACCGGCCCATAATGACGCGCCCGGCGGCGGTGGCGGCGGCGGTAGCATCGTCCTGTCCGGTACGGTCGGCGCCCTTACCATGAATGCGGCTGGCGGAAATGGCGGCAATCAATTGATTACCGGTGCAGAATCCGAGGGCCCCGGCGGCGGCGGCGGTGGTGGTTTTATCGCTACGGGCGGTGGTACGACGAGTATTGCAGGGGGCGTCGGCGGCACTACCGCCTCTTCATCCGTGACGGAGTTCATCGTCAACGGCGCCACCAACGCAGCAATCGGCAACACGACGGGTGGCCCCGCATTGGCAAGTTTGCCCATTTGCCCGAACCCGATCACCAATTTCTCGATTACCAAAACCAATGGCGTTGTATTGCCGGCGACACTCACCTCGGGACAGACGACAACTTACACCTTGGTCGTTACCAACAATGGCCCTTCTACCGTCACCGGTGCTTTGTTGAGAGATCCGGTTGCTACGGGTTTGACCATCACCGCAGTCACATGCCCAAGCTTTACCGGTACGACCAGTTTGCCTTTGCCGGCCAACGTGACGATTGCCAATCTCACCGGCGCCGGAATTCCCATGCCGTCGATGGGGTCGGGCAGTACGATTACCTGCAACGTTACTGCGACGGTAAGCGCCACCGGTTTCTGATTTTCAAACTCGTCACTGTTTCAAGGGACGAGTTTTTTTTGCGCGGAAAAAATATTCGACTTTGCGAATTCAAAGTTCGATATCGATCCAAACCATATGGTGGTCGCTGGCATCCATCCATTGATAGCCGGCGTCATCGGGTTTCAGCCAGAACACGCCGCTGCTTTTTACCTTGATGTTTGCCGAAGGCAAAACATAATCAAGCCGCATGTTGCCGACCTTGGCTCCGAAATAGCCCGTATCTTCGGCGGCATCGCCTTTGTGTTTCAAATTGCCTTGCCCTACCGTTTGTGCGGAAATGACCGCGCCTTCGCTGCGCGGTGCGGCGTATTTCGAAACACGCGGATGCTCAAGCAATTGTCGCATCGTTCCGGGTATGCCATCGCCGTCAATCGGATCGGAATTCATGTCGCCGGCGATCACGAAGCGCGCATCGGGCGGCAAGCCGCCGCAACTGTTTTTATCATCGCAAAGCCACTGGGTGTTTTTATCTGTCAGGTATTCGGCCCAGAGTTTTATCTCGTCATGGTTGCGCGCGCCATTGCGATCTTCCGGTCCGTCGAACACCGGCGGCGTGGGGTGCGAGACCAGGAAATGCACTACGCCTTCGGGTGTTTCGACCGGCACGTCCCAGTGCGATTTCGACGAAAGACGCAGGCGTGCCCAATCAGCCGGCTTGTACCAGTCTGCGGATGTCGCCGGATTTTTTGGCCTTATCGCACCTGGCAAATCTTTCCATAACAAGTTCTGGAAAGTCCTGATCTTTGCGGCATCGATCGGGAACTGCGAAAGCACCAGCATGCCGTATTGGCCGGGATGCAAACCGTAGCCGAAAGCATCGTTGCCGCGATCACGGCCATCGCCGCCGATCTTGCCGTTATTGTCGAGATCCATGCCGCTTTGCACGCCGGTGTTTACCGGAGCGATGTAGCGATAGGGATAGGAAATTGTTTTTTGGCCGTCCTGCGATTTACCCAGATAATTTTGCATGAAAATGTCGGCAGCCATTCCCTCGGCGTCATAGTCAAATTCATTCAGCAGCAAAACATCAGGGCGTTGGTGCTGGATAACGGCGGCTATTTTTCGAGCGCCGGCATCGTCGTTTTGCAGGCGCTTGATCAGCCCACCATCGTCGTCGCTGTAAAGCGAACTGTTATAGGTGGCGAAGCGAATGACGGTTTTATCCTTAGGGCTGTTCATTGCCGGTGGCGTCGATTCGGAAAAATCCGGTTTGACCAAAGTATGAATATCGGGGTCGGTGCTTTGGCAGCTTGCCAACAGCAGCAGGCTGGCCGCGCAAAAAAATCGTTTCACTTGCCATCCTCCTGAAAACGCTTCCAGTTTTTCCCGTGCAGTAACTCCAGCGGCTGGAAATTGCGTTTGTAATCCATTTTTTTATGTTGATCGAGCCAGAATCCGAGATACAGATAATTTTTCTGGTGCAGTTTTGCCTGTTCGATTTGTTGAAGGATCGCGAAAGTTCCCAGGCTTCTGGCCGAGTAATCGGGGTCGAAAAAAGTGTAAACCGCCGATAGCGACTCCGGTAAAACATCGGTCACCGCGATCGCCAGCAATTTAGAGCCTTCGCGAACTTCGAGAAAGACGGTCGGGCTCCATTTGCAAATAAGGAAGTTGTCGAAATCTTCGGTTTCCGGATCGTCCATGCCGGCGCCGGCGTGGCGAAAATTCAGGTAACGCTGGTAAAGATCGAATACTTCGTCGCTGCGATGTGCCGGCGTTACCGAAATCTGCAGGTCGGCATTTCGTTGCAGGCAACGGCGCTGATTGCGATTGGGCTGGAATTTGAAACTCGGCACCCGCACCGGAACGCAGGCCGAGCAACCGATGCAGTTGGGTCGGTAAATATGCGAACCCGAACGCCGGAAACCGAGCATCAATGCCTGGCCATACATCGAGGGCAGACGGGCGTCTTCCGGATCGAGCACCAAATCGCGAGCGAGCCGGTCACGCCAATAACCGCATTCATGATCGGCGGTCTGGAATATGCGAATGTTTTGCTGATTGCCCACGTTCCCAGTGTAAAGCATGGGCCCGGAATTTTGACGGGTCGGGCCTTGACGCGCTCGATTTGCCGGGTTAAGGTCGGTCCATGAACAAGATTAACGCCAGCATTAATAATAATCGACTGCCCACATCGCGGGTCGGCGACTAGCTGCTTTTTGTTCCTAGTTTTCATACGACGGCCCGCCCACAAAGCGGGCCGTTTTTATTTGTCACGATTTTTTTAACGAGAGAAAGACCATGTGTTCAATTCTGGGAATTTTTGATTTAAGTGCCGGCACCGATTTGTCCGCACTGAGAAGTCTGGCTTTGGCGCAATCCGCCAAACAAAGGCATCGTGGACCGGATTGGAGCGGGGTCTATACCGATCCCGGTGCCGTACTGGTGCACGAACGACTGGCTATCGTCGATCCCGCCGGTGGCGCCCAACCCTTGCGCTCCGCCGATGGTCGTCTTGCCCTGGCGGTGAATGGCGAGATTTACAACCATCGCGAGCTCGAACGCGATTTGAAAACACCCTATGAATTCCAGACCGGTTCCGATTGCGAAGTGATCAATGCCCTGTATGC
>CAZPCE010000036.1:0-14664 GCA_964584915.1 uncultured Arenimonas sp.
ATCAAAACCGAAACTGCCGTCCTTCGCTTCCATGCGCGACAAGAACGCGCCTCCCTCGCGCAAATCCACCGTTGCCCGGGTGGTGTGCCAATCTTCCGACGCCGCATTCCATTGCTTGATATCGTCCGGCGTGGTGTATGCGTTCCATACATTGGCAACCGGTGCATTGATCCGGGTTTCCACGGTAATTTTCATGGTACGTCTCCGTTACGTGTGCGGCGTCCATTTTCGAACGCCGTTTGCGGCTTTGTAAAGCACGCCGGTAAATTGAACCGGACACGCTTTTTCATCCGTGCGGTTTCGTACATTCCCTGCGCTCACGAACTGCTAGGGTGCGATTAAGCGGATCTTCTGATCCGCAAACAAAGACAGGAATCCGCAATGACGCATTGCCGACCCGCCAGCATCCTCTGCCTGGCATTACTGCTGTTCGCCAATGAAGTCCATGCCGATAAAGGCGACAGCTTGTTGCCGTCGTTGGCGACACCGGTCGGTGTCGATGCGTTCGTCAGGAAAAATATCGACGAGCGAAGCTGGCAAGCGCCCGGCAAGATTTTATTCGACCCGATTGAAGTGGCCGAAAACAGGCAAATGCCGTCCAAGATGGCAAGGGCGAAAATCCTCGGCTTGTCCGATGAGGACGCGGTACGTTCGCTGGCGGCCAAATTGTCGATGATCGACAACGCGCGCTACACCATCGACATGGTGTACTACATCTATCAGCGCGACACCGTCGGGTATGCGGTGCTCGCATCCCTGTGCAATGCGGTCAAGCGCGGCGTGGATGTGCGCTTCATGGTGGATTCGCTCGGCTCCCTGCACATGACGCACAAGGAATTGCATGCGCTGCAATCCTGCGAAAACCAGGCCGGTTTCGTGCTCGATAAAAACGGCGCGCCTACGCAGCAAAAAGCACGCGTGCAGGTAGTCATCGTCAATGCCTTGTCGAAAGTATTCGTGCACATCAATCGCCGCGCGCACGACAAGCTGATCATCGTGGATGGTCATGATCGCGAACGCGCGATCCTGATGACCGGCGGCCGCAATATTTCATCTTCCTATTACGGTTTTTCCGACGACGGCACAGCGGATCCGGCAACCTTCCGCGATATGGAAATAGTGTTGCGACCGGCGGAAGGCACGGGTACGGAAAAGAGTTCGATCGGCGACATTTCCACCTATTACTACACGCTGCTTTTTCTCAACCAGGAAAACAAATACCTGCGCGAAGGTTTGTCGCGCACCACAAGGCGCGACGCGAAAGAACTCGCCAAGGCCGATGCCAGCCTTGCACTGGTCCGGAACCTGCCGTTCGTGAAAGCGCGGCTGGACGAAATGCCCGACTACCTCGCCACCGGCTACCATGTCGCCAAAGTCCGGCTGGCGCATGAACTGGGCAATCTCGACAACAAGAACGCCTTGAGCAACGCAGATGAAAACATCAGGGACAACGTCAATTCGATCCAGTCCATCCTGGCCAAACGCGGTTCCGCTTCACCACCGAAAAGCATCCGGATCGTGTCGCCGTATTTCTTTTTGTCCGATTACCGCACCGACGACGGCAAGGACAGTTTCGATAGTGCCGACAATCTGCTGAAGCTGCTGCGCGACAACCCGGACACCAACATCGAGCTGATCACCAATTCCGTAATGACCGGCGAAAACCTCTTGGTGCAATCGGTGGTGGATATGGAAACCGCACCGCGCCTGCTGCTGAGCCTCGAAGCGATGAAGCAATGGCGTTCGTTGAAGCCCTTGCAGGAAAGCAAATCCGATTTGGTGATGGGCGAGGAATGGAATCGCATGATGCGCGATGGCCGCCTGCGGATTTATCAAACCGGCAAGCTCGATGCCGTCGAACTCGGTGGCAATGTGTACTACGGAAAGCTGCACGCGAAATTCCTCGTGGTCGACGACTTCGGTTTTGTCGGCACCAATAATTTCGATAGCCGCTCGCGGTTCCTCAACAATGAATTCGGCTATTTCATCAACGGCGACGCGGTGATCGCCGATCTGAATGCGGAGTTCGAAAGACTCAAGGCGCGTTCCACCCAATGGGGCTCGACCGAGTGGTTGTCCGTGCGTGAACGCATGATGTCCGGCAAGGAAAAAAGATCCCGCCGCATTCGCATGCAGCGCGCCATGTTCAAGGCATCGCGACGTTTGGGATTGATCTGGCTTTACTAGGAATCGCGCTTATCCGCCACCGCCGAATATTCATCGTGTTGGACTTGTCGTATTTTTTTCAAGCGTGTACTCGCTGTGTTCCAAGCCTTTCCATTGCTGGTTGGCCTTCGCGATGTAGCCCGGGCGATCCATGTTCCAGGTGGCCTGCACCGGCTTGCTGTAGTTGAGATACAAGCTGCCATCGACAATGGAGAATGCATGGGGGTCGGTCGAGACTTTATAGCCCTGCGAAGTACCGTAAGCGCAGTAGCCGCCGTAACGCGGTGCATAACGTTCCGGATCGGCAATGAACAGATCGCGATTGGCTTTGCTCGAGAAGCGCCAGGTCGCGGCATTCCACTTATAGGTGATTGCTGCCTTGCCGGGTACCGGTTTGGATTGCGTGTGATAGGCCACCGGATCGTAGCCGCGGATCGCTCCATCGGCGGTAACGAATATTTCATCGGCAGCCGATGCATGCAGGGGCGTCCCTGCGACGGCCAGGGAAAAGACAATCAGAAACAGGCGGAGCGTAAGCGAACGTAACATGGCGACCTCGACGGGAATGGATACACACCATGAGGGCGCATGATGGCAAAACGGTGCGCCCCTTTCCCTAACCGGCGTGCGAGATCATCATTTTTTTGGCTATTACTTCAGAGCCTGGTCTTTTCGATCGGAATCAGGATTTCGTTCCGACGCAGGAACCACGGCTTGAACGGAGGGTCGTATCGCGCCCAACTCGCTTCGCCGGCAATTTTGAGCTTGTTCTTCCGGATCCATTGCTCGAGCTGCACCTTGTGTTCAAGATACCGCTTCTCACTCCACAGCCCGGAATAGCGGATGGAGGCAATTCGTCTGGCCGGCACCTCGCGTAGCACGACGCTGGCGTCATCCGGCACTGGCAATGTTTGCATTGTGTAGGCCGCCGGCATCATGAAACTCACCGCCCATTTTTCACCGACGCTTTGCTGCCCGACCGGGGCAGTCATGCTGATTTTCTGTGAAGCGGGCGATTGAGACACCGGTGCGGTCATCGCCAACGTGTTGCGTGATTTGTTTTTGCCGGAGATATAGCCGAAAAGCTTGCCAAAGGCCTTGCTGGACGCATCGTCGATATTTCCCTCCACCAGGGTTTCGGCAAGAACATGCGATTCGTAATCTCGGAGCTCGAAAGCATCCTCTTTTTTCACGACCTTGTACTTCGCTTCTTCCGTTGCCATGGCGGCCGTTGCTCCAAAAAGGGTGAGTGCCGATACAAAAATCATCGCGCTAAATCTATTCATGGCATCAACCTAGTCGTTCCAACGTGCATCCTCGCTGAACCCCCGTGAACAAGCCGCGAAGCGCCATTTCCATGTTGTCGTCATGGGTATCGAAGTGTGCCGGTCTGCATGGGCAACGGCGGGAGAACGGCAAACGATCGCGAAGCATCGCAGGCCGGTGCGGTGCCGCCAGCGCCTGTTTTGGGACCCGCGTAGCTTAGTTTCTTTTCGTCCCGCGCCGCTTCCTGAAATCATTCTCCAGTGATTCCGGCCAATAGCCAAACCAATTGCTGCCTTCGGACAAACTCGCGTAGCGCCGCATGACGCCGTGCACCAGCGCAAAAAATCCCACCGCAAAACCGAATGCGAAACCGGCACCGTGCGCGACGAAATTCACCTCCACGGCATCCATCACGCCCTTGCCCTCAAACGTCAGGAAAACGTCCATGCCGAACCACAGCAGCAACATCCAGAACGCTTTCAGACGGATGGTTGTCACGGTGAATACCAGAAACATCACACGTACGGCGATCGGCTGGCTGAAAAACATCACGGCGCAGGCGCCGGCGATGGTGGCAATGCAACCGGAAGCGCCAACCGAAGGGATGGCCATATCGGGGTTGGCCGATACGAACCACAAGTCCCCCGCCATGCCGCCGAGAAAATACAACAGTAAAAATCCGATCGGGCCGAGTGCGTCTTCGATGCTGTCGCCAATCAGCCACAGGAAAAGCATATTGCCCAGCAAATGCAGCAAACCGCCGTGAATGAAATTGGCCGTGATCAATTGGTACCAATGCCAATCGTTCGGCGTCAGCCCGTATTTATCGAACCAGTCGGTCTCGCCGTTCACCGACGTATTCCACATCGCCAGAAACACGACGACATTGACCAGAATCAGCGTGTAAACCGCCCAGGGCGTGTGTTTTACGGTGTCTTCTTCCTTCCACGGCAATAGCCAGATCATCGCGGATGCAATCCGGCAGACGCTCTTTTTCCGGGGTGACGGGCGATCACGTAATTACGGCTGGAAATTCGGGGAATTTTCATCGGGCTTGAACGTCATGGCCTTTTCTATTTTTCCGGCGAGGAATTTATCGATGGCTGCCGCGTCTTCAAATACTACGGAGCCGAACACGCTGACCATCAGGAAGTTTTTACCTCGCGAAACGAAAATCAAATTGCCGATGTTTTTTCCTTGCGGGTCGAGCACGCGAAAATACTCGGTGTAATTCGAAGATGGCGTAACGGGTTCGATCTTTTCTACCCTAGAGCCACCGGATTGGATTCCGAGCCGGGCGCCTTCGGGAAGTTCGGAACTGATTTTCTGGAATTCCTGTTCGTCCCTGCTGGCGAAAAGCGAGGCATTGATCGCCGTGCCGTCCTGGATCAAATGTACGTACAACAAAAGGTAGGACTTATTGTCTTTCGTCCAGAAGGTATCGAATGTCTGCACATTGCCGGTACCCGACACGAGCGCCGTCTTGAGCCTCGCGTTTTCGGCCTTGCCTTTCACGAACGGCAGATAGTCGTCTTCGGTCGGCAATAGCGATTTCACCAGCGCTTTCGCTTCCGGATTGTCGGTGGCGGCATGCAATGGGTTGAGCCATAACAGTGCAAGCAGCGTCAATGCGCCGGCATAAAATTTGTTTTTCATCGCGCGATCCGGAGAAATATTCACGCCATTGTAATGGATGCAGGCCTCGTCGGCCCGACTCGCCGCCTTACATCAGCAACAGCGCGAATGACAGCAGCAGCAATAGCGCGGTGGTCGCAAACGAAAGCACGACAAGCCCGATCGACTTCAGCCATCCTGCCTGATTCATCGACCGATAGGCGATCGCACGGGCCGTGATGTACCAGGCGACAGCGACCGCCGCCAGTACGCAGCCCGCCGTTAAAGTGTTCCTGGAACGGACCAAAAGTTCTGCGCTCGAGAACATTACGACGAACGGACAGACGAGGAAAGCCTGAATCGAGAAAGGTTCGCGCAGGGTATCGCGCGTGATCGCTTGTCGATTTTGCCTCAAGGTTCCCACCGCAGCACCCAGCGCGACAATGCTGAACACCGCCGAACGCGTTAGCAACAGTCCTTCCTCGCTGCCGAACAGCAACTGGCCAATCTGCGTCTTGTCGGGGTGCAGCGGCAACTTCAACATCAATTCGAGGGCATGCACCAGAACGACGGAAAGCACCAGCATCAAAACCGGGCTGATGGTTTCCGTAAATTGCCGTTCCGGGTCCTGCTTCAGTTCGAGCCGTGTATAGCGTGCGATCGCACCCGGATGCAACACGATTCTGGCGAACGTGCGCGGATAAAAAATCAGCCACCCGACCAGTTCGTAAAGAAATTCTTCCAATGAACGCAGCAGTCGCATCAAGTCCATGACGATCCTCTGGCCGGGGAACATGTCGCTACTTTAAGCTACCGTTCGCATGACCGGAAGCATCGGACTTGCTGAAGAACCTGCCGTTTCAGTGGCCGCCCATAAGCCCAAGCTGCTGCATCACCGCCACATTGTCCATGAGGTTCCAGGTTTCAACGATAAGCCCTTGATCGTTAAAACGGTGCAGGTCCCAGAATGTCGTTTCCACACTCTTGCCGGTGGGCGGTACGCCAAGCACGGGCTTGGTGTGCGTTGCGATTGACCGGCTGCGACCCATCACCCAATCGCCCTCGGCCACCGCATGCTCGACGATGACCTGAAGATCAGTCCAGTTCTCGTGCATACCCCGAAGAAAATTCTCTATCTCGTGGCGGCCCTTCTCGCTCTTTCGCGACATGATTTGATGATCGTGCGAATAATATTGCATGCAACCGGCAATGTCCCCGGCATTGAACGCCGCCTTTGCCTTGAGGTAATTATCCTTGTTGCGTTCCGCGATTTTCATGGCTTGAAGGTTTTCCATTTTCCTGCCTTTCAGGGCCTTGATACCGGCCCGCAATCAATCAAAGCACTCGCCCCATTATTGCTTCGGAGTCTCAGACTGCTTCTTTTTCAGTCCTTCGAATATCGTTTCATTCATCAGGTTCTCAAGTTCGGGCATCATCTTTTCGGCGCGCTTTTGGCCCAGCAAAGAACTTTTCTGGATAATGACCGGGAGTTTTTCGATATAGGCTTTTCCGGCAGGCGAAGTATAGAAATTATTTAGCTGGTCCAGCTCATCATCCGTAAATTCACTGGCATAAATTTCCGCCATATCTCTCAAAAACGACTTGGTTTCGAATGCTTTTGACATCACGTCTTTCAAACCCTTGCCAAACTCCACCGACAAGAGCTCGCAATTTTCTTTGGAGATTTCATTACGGCTTACGCAGGTATCAACGAAACCCCGTTTTGCAGATTCCGACATGATTACTATCATTTGAGCCACGGTTTTTTCTGCATTAATCGATTTGACGAGCTTTTCCGCCCGTTCAATGGATGCAGCTTGAGTGTTGAATGACAGGAATAGAATCGAGAATGCCAATGCGCCGAATTTCATGTTATCTGCCTGACTACTGGTAGTTGCCAATTGTACAGGACACGCACCGTACGCTGGCCCGGCCAGACGATAGCGACTTTGGCGAAAATCATCTGGCGGGGTTACCGAATTCCTGGTGTCAGGTCAGGCCCTTGTTTTGACGACTTTAATTCTCTAATTCAACAATCGACCGCTTCGGTCAGCGATGTTGATGACGGCTTCCAGCCCCGAACGAAATTCAAGACCATCCGATTCCATGCCGTCGCTGAAAATAATTCCGCCCTCGGGCATCAGCGATCGGATGATCAGCGGTTTCTGTGGTGATACATCGCCAAACACGCAGCTGGTCTGGCTGCTTACGCTCGGGAAAGGTTCGCGTACGCTGAAAACAAGGCGCTTGCTGTCCCAGGCGAACCCGCTGTCACGCAGCTGAGTGGCTTTCTTGTTCGAGCCGCCGGCGATGACACTGGCGCCAGTCAGTACACTTCGTAGCCAGCCTGTCGAGCCGAGTCCGGTCGAAATAATGATGCCGCTGGAAGAATGTTGTTCACGGATTTTTCCCGATGTAATTTGATATCGCGAAGAAACGTGGCTTCTTGTTCCGACATAAAAATCATTCACCGCCAACAGCCTCTGGCCGTCGCTCAATGTTGCCATGCCAAAAACGATCTCCTTGGTGGGCCGTTTATCGGCCAACACTTCGGGCAATAGTTTGGCCAGTCCCGCAGGCTCGAAAGGGAGCAATTTTCCATCCCAGCGCTTTGGGTCCGGATTAAGCGCCAATACCGGTTGGCCATCAAGATATTTCAGTGTGTTGGCCACCAACCCATCCTGTCCGAGTACGACCACCAAGGCATCTTTTGGAAACAGGAAATTCGGAAGAAAACCCCGATCCAGTATTTGCATGCGTCCATGGATTTCCAACTGCGCGCACGTTTGCTTCAACGCCAGTTGATATTGTTGATCTTCCTGCAGGAAGTCGGAGAAATCCAGGCCTAGATGCTCAGCCTGGAATTTCGCCTGTTCGACCGTGTTGTACCTGGCAACCAGCTCCTGCAATCGCGTGCGCCTGACCACCAATATGATCTTGCGATCCAGGTCGTTGCTTGCCATCGATCAGGCCTTTTGCTTGCCCAGTTGACGCAGCAAATCGGGCGAGAAATTAAATTCGCCGATTTTTGCGGCATTGTCGGCAATGTTCTGGAAGCCAATCGCCATGAGGGTTTCAGGGCTTGCCTGACCCAGCATCAGCGATTGCAGCGCGCGTGCATCCATGGTCTTCAGTACGTCCACTACCGTGCCCAATGCGTAAGCCTTGGTGTCGGCTTCCTGTTTTTGATTCGCGGATTGAATTTCAACGAGCTCGGCGGCCTGCTGCTCCAGTTTCACCTTGCCTGCCAGTTCCTGCTCCTGAATCTGCTGGCGCTTCTCGAGCAAAACGCGTTCCGATTCCACTTGCGTCTCGCGAACCTGACGCTTCTTCTGTTCGATCACCAATTCGCTGCGCAATTCGTTTTCTTTCACCGTTCGCTCTTGCTCGATCGCCGCGTTGCGCCGGGTGTAGGTCGCATCGTCGGCTTGCTTGAGAATTTCTTCACGCATCGGCGCTTCCAGTGCGCGTGCGGTTTCAGGATTCGGCTTGACGGCCAACAGACTCAAGTCACCGATTTCGATGCCTAGCGTGCTGAAGCTCTCGTTGGTGCTTAGCTGTTGCTTTGCCGTGATCGACAACTTGTCGGTGCTCTGCAATACGTCTTTCAAATCCAGCGATTGCAGCAAGGTACGGAACTGGGCTTTCACCGCATTCAAAATACGCGGCGACAGTTTGGTCGGATCTTCCGATGCATAGGCGCCGTTCGCCAGCAAACTGTAGTCTTGCTGCTCGGCCGTCAGTTTGGGCTGAGCGATCCGGTAACGCACCTGTCCCTGCAAAGTCACGGCCTGGAAATCACGCGTGATTTCCTCGAACATGAAAGGGATATCCACCGCATTCAACGGCACCTTGACCAGACTCGATTTGGGCGAGAAATAGAAGAAAGACAGGCCGGAACCTTCACGCACAATCTGGCCGTTCCGATATTGAAAAATGTACTCACTGGGCGATGATTTGAAATACCGGAAACCAAGCATGCGAACGCTCCTAAAACGGCAGGTTTTGAAGCCTCTAGTTTAAGGTAATCAGAGGGTGGCCGCTTGGTTCTTCAGGGCATGCCGTTCGCAGGATGCAAATGCCGACAGCAGCCACCACTTCGCCGGCTCCCGCCAAAATTGCGAAAACGCCCGGTCGGCCTCATAGAGTGAAAAATCCACCGTACGACTTTTTTGAATGCGGCTTAACCAATCTGCAAGCCACTGTTCATACATCTCGTGGCATCGTAAACAGCCTAACGATTCGCGAAGGAACCCAATGATCGTACTCTTCCGCCTGATGTGGTTTGTTGCCGCCATTTCGTTTGTCGCCGGCTGCAGTACAACTTCCCCTCCGAAAAAAGTCGTACCGCCCGCAGTGGTGATCGAGGAGTCGGCACCGCCCGCCAGATTCACGATTCACGCCCCAGAGCTCGATGTCTGGAACGCGGTGGGTCAGCTGCTTGTTCGTATGGATGGCGTCACCTATGAAACCCGGGCACAGAAGCTGGGCCTTTACGCCGTGGAATACCGCGGCGAGAAATTCCTGATCCTGACCAAGGCCCTGTTGCTCAGCAGCGAGATCAAGAGCCTCACCACGGAAGTTCGTGGAGCACTGCCAACCGGCAAGACCAGCAATAGTGCCCCGGCGCGCGAACTACTGGATCTGCTGGAAGCGCGCCTGCCGGCGGAACTGTTGCGTATTGCATCGGAGAAGAAACGCGCGCCAGCGAAGAAGAAGCAAACACCGACGAAGAAAGCGGCGAAACCCCCAGCTCGTCGTTGATATTCATGGGGTGCGTTCAGGCGAAAACAAGCAGCTTCATTTCAACCCAATCAGGCTGATCCTTTTTTTGCATCGCCTGCCGATTTTTTAAACCAGCGTTTGCAGGCGTGCTGAAGGGCGGCAGGTTCCGAAAAGCCGAGCAGGTAGGCGGTCTCGGTGACTGACAGGCCGCGTGCCAAATGTTCCTGCACCAGATCGCGACGAACTTCATCAAGTGATCGGCGAAAGCTGGTTTGCCATTGCGTCAATCGACTACGCAAGGCCCGTGGACTCAATCGGCAGGCAGCGGCAACGGTTTCGATGGAAGGTGTCCTTCCTTGGAGCAAATGTTTGGCGATGTCGTCGCGAACGGTATCGAGCAGTGAATCGGTTATGACCGAAACAGGCATGGCGGCCTGATGCAGTTTTGCCACCCGTTCAAGTATCCCGTGCAGATAAAGATCGTGCGTTTGCAATGGCCATGCCATCGCCTGCGCATCGAACTTGATGGCATTGCTACCTGTGTCGAAACGGGGTTCAACGCCAAAACGTTGCAGATAAACTTCAAGCGGTGCCTGGGGCCGACCGGCGAATTCAACGGCGCGAATCGGTAATTCCTTGCCGGTTGCACGTCTCAGGAATACAACCGCCATCGACAAATAATGCTCCGCCATCCAGGGGTTCTGCAGGCTATTGGCCAGACAGCGGTAAGAAAACCGGGCAATGTCATCGCGCAGCTCGAGCGTGAGCCGATCGGCCGCACTGGTCACGCCGGCGTAACGGCAAACATCGTCGATCGCGGCGCCGACACTGGCGGAACGCATCGCCAGATGCGCCAGCATATGCATTTGTCCGGCGGGAAATAGTTCGACCAGGGTAATGCCGATATCGGGCTTGATGGCGGCGACTCTTGCCCAGAGTTCACGGAAGGTATCGAGCGGCACGGCGAGTTCCGGTCCTGCCAATGCCTCGCGTGCTAGGCCCGCGGCAAGCAGCAGATCCTCAGCGGGCTGGCCGGCGGCATCGAGCAGTTCGACCAGGTAGCGTGAGGCAATCGACGTCGTGGTCCAGATCTTCACGCTTGGGCATCTCGAATCATATTTAAGGGCATTCGGATCATCGCCAACAGCCCCGTGTTTGTCCACTGTGTGGCTTGCCAACACCGGAGTCATGCCAATGCTGCATTGGGTCGCACAACATCCTGCCATCGTCATTTTCTGTATGTTCATCGTGATCGCCGGCATCGAGGCCCTGCGCGGCGTTTTTCGCAGCCCGCACGCTACCGGCGAAGATGCACCGCTGGAAACGGTCATCACCTTGTTGTTCGGTGCGGTGATTTACCCCGGCATCCTGCTGCTGGTCGGTTTCTTCGCCATGCACTACACGCCGCATCTCGCCAACGCGCTTTCACACTTACCCGTGTGGATGATGATCTTGCTGCTGCTGATCTGCGACGACATGACGCAGTATTGGTGGCACCGGGCTTCGCACACGCCTATCCTTTGGCCCTTGCATCGCGCCCACCATTCCGCACCGCACATGGGAGTGCGCGTGGTTTACCGCAATAATTTTTTCTACTACGCGATGATGCCCGGCATCTGGATCAGCGCCTATCTGGTATTTCTCGGACTCGGCCCGGTGTTTCCCTGGTATGTACTGGTCAAGACATTGGTCATCTTCGGCGCCCACAGCGAATTGCGCTGGGACACATTCCTGTATCGCTGGCCTTGGCTGCATCCGCTGGCATGGATCGTTGAACGTACCATCTCCACTCCCGCCACGCATTTCGCCCATCATGCCATCACGCAAGACGACGGCATCGGCCACTACAAGGGCAACTACGGCAATCTGCTTTTTTTCTGGGACGTGCTGTTCGGCACCGCCAAAATCACCCGGCGCTATCCACCGCGCGTCGGGCTCAAGGACGATCTAGACCATGGCGCGGAACGCTGGTGGGTGCAACTGCTGTACCCCATCGTGAAATCGCAACGCAGGCAGTCCGCGTTGGCGAGACAGTCGATGATTGTTGAGTAAAAATGCCTCGCGAGCCCCGGGCATGGCCCGGGCTGCGGTGCTTACCGTCTTTACGGTCTTTACGCTGTTTTTCGCGCGGCTTTCTTCGTGCTGGCTTTCTTCGAATCTTTGGGTCGCCCTGTCTTCAAGCTGGGAATCGCGCCAAGTGCCGCCGAGAACTCCGTGTCCGAGAGTTTACTCAACAGTGCAACACCGGCTCGCAAAATCTCGCTCTTCTTAGCCTGCAATCCAAGACGTGCGCTACGCAGTTTCAAATCGCTTAGCGCAAGATATTCATTCTTCGGCATCGCGAAACTGTCACGCACAAGTTTTACTTTCTTTTTCACCGGAGTTGCCACCGCCACGCTTACGTCCTTGGCTACCGGAGATGCAGGAGACTCTGGTGCAGGCGTGCTGGCCGCTTTCTTCGCCGGCGCCGCTTTCAACACTTTGGCTTTGCCAGGCTTCAGCCTGGGCTTGGAAACGGGTTTTCGTGTGGCCATTTCGTGCTCCTTAATAAACGATACAAACAGTATATACAGTTTTCTGAATACCACGCCCGGGAAAAATCCGCGTTACCAAGTTCATTGAATTGAAACAAAACTGTCGTAATGTTTTTGCCAAACTTCGAAGGAGAACCCACGTGGATATTTCAATTATTGCAGGGGTAGTTGTTGCAGCCGGACTGGTCGTTTTTGCACTTCTTTATTCACGTAGCAACACGGGCAATCGTTCACGCCCCGCGACCAACGACGGCAGCTCTTCCTCAAGCTTCACGGACTCATCGTCCAGTCATGATTCAGCATCAGCATCAGCATCAGGAGCAGAAGCAAATTGTGCTGACGGTTCTTCGTCTTGCGATGGTGGCGGTGGCGGCGACTAATCTTGAGCGCTGAAAAAGCGGGTTGATTCGCCACATGCTCACTATTCCAGGGCTGCCATGAAAGGAATCATCATTATCAATAATGAAGCAGGCCGGGCGTTACGCAAACAACGTCTGGCATTGCTGGCCGGGAATGTGCTCGATTGCTCTGGTAGCTTCCACGCTGGTGATCGGATCTACGTGACGTTCAGAGGAAACGACGGCGGCCAGTACGTCATTGCCAAAGGCATTGTTCGCTATGACGAAACCGCACTTCGGCAAATCATCGACCGGCCGGTCGTCGAGCTAGACAAACCAAATGCAAACGATGATTCCGCCGTCGTGATTCAAGAGCAGGACATCGAATTACTTTGGCCGGTTGGATAAGTTGCAGTTCGTAGGGTGCCTTTCTAACGCACCGTGCCGGATGTTTATCCAAAAGCGACCAATGCCAACTCATCACAATTATTTGGATTGCGTACCATCCATGCATCAGGCCTTGGTGCGTTAGAAACGCGCCCTATGGGTTTTGGCCCTTTTGATCGAGCATCCCGATTTTCCTGAGCCAACTTAGCGCATCATCCATCCAGCGATCAGTGTCTTTGCCTTGCTTGCTTACCCCGAAAGCATGCCCACCGGTTTCATAGAGAATCAGCTCCACATTGATGCCGGCCTTCTTCAATTCCCTTTCATACACTTGTGAATAATGAACCGGATCAATCGGGTCATCTTTTGCGTGTATCAAAAGCGTTGGCGGAATCTGCGATGAAATCACGATGTCCGTATTCAGCTCTTGTGCTGCCAGTGCCTTTGGCGTTTTGTTCTTGTGCTCCATCGTCATGTGTCCCGGATAAACCGGGATCGCAAAATCGGGGCGGATGCTTACTCGATCCATCGCGTCAATGGGAGCATATGACCGCTTGTTGAAAGCAGTACTCGAAAGCACCGCCAGGTTTCCGCCGGCCGAGAATCCCATCACGCCAATCTTGTTCGGATCTATTTTGTATTTCTTCGCGTTGTAGCGAACGATGGACATCGCTCTTTGCGCGTCTTGCAGGGCCATTGGAATATCGGGCGTGTCATGCCTGCGGGTTACAGCGTTCCAATTACAACCGGTATTGGGAACCCGATACTTCACCAGAATGCAGGTGATTCCGGCATCGGTCAGCCACTTGCATACATCGGCACCGTATAACCCGAGCGTGCTTTTCGGTCCAATCGCCACGGCTTTGTATCCACCGCCGGGAAAGACCAACACGGCAGATCGATTCGAGTTGATTCTCGGCGAATACAGCAGGAATGATGGATGCGTTATCGGCCATTTTTCATTGGCAAGTTTCTTCATTCCTTCCAGCAATACCTGCGAGCCTTCCGGCCAAAGCGGCACTTCCTGTGAATAGCCCACCGCCAGCGAAGTATCGGCGGCTGCACTTGCTTGCGGCTGCGTGCGAATGGGGCTGGCTACCAACGCTCGCTCGCTGCATGAGGCGGACAACACGGAAAAAATGGCCGATATAAAAACAACACTCAGAACCGGAAGACGGAAGGGATGCATGTGCGTCGTTTCCTGGGGCATGTGGAATCCTGAAATCATACCAATAGGGACTGGCTATTGTGCTGACAAATGCTGCCGTCGAAAAAGGGTCAGGATTATTCAAATTGAATCAATTTGGGCCGCCCCTTTTTCGTCGCAATCCGCCAAAAGCGTCGGGCCGGTGCACCGACGTACTACAATCTGCTCGACTTACCGCGTTGATCTGCCTTACGGCCTTACCTTTGCCTTGTATTTGATGGATTCGCCTAAATCTATTCGGGAATGAAAAAAAGTGTACCGCCTTTACCTTGATTGCTTGAATTCCTGGAGATTTGCATGTCTGTAACACTGTTTGACGCCATCAATATTGGCGCGCTGCATTTGAACAATCGTATTTTCATGGCGCCTTTGACCCGCATGCGTGCCACGCAACCCGGCGATGTGCCGAATGCCTTGATGGCGGAAT
>CAZPCE010000037.1:0-14650 GCA_964584915.1 uncultured Arenimonas sp.
TACGTGACCAAGCCTGTGGTTGGCTTCATCGCAGGTGCCAGCGCACCGGAAGAAAAGCGCAGGGGCCACGCCGGGGCGATTGCACCGGGCGGCAAAGGCACGGCGGCAGGCAAGTTCGAAGCGATGGAAAAAGCCGGCGTTACCACCGTGCGCTCACCGGGCGATCTGGGTGCCGCAATCGCCAAGCGTCTGGCGAAGTAATTCGTACATGATTCGATGAAATAAAAAAGCCGCGCAAGCGGCTTTTTTATTGCCTCGAATCCCGCCATGACGGGCATGCAGCACTTTTACTCTTTATCCACATGGTTCAGAATCGCAGCATGAGTACATCACTACGCATCGCGCTCGCCCAATACGATTTTCCGGTCGGTGCAGTCCAGGCCAATGCCGAAAAAATAATTTCCCTGGCACATCGGGCTCGCGATCAACATCACGCCGACGTTGTGTTGTTTCCGGAGTTGGCGATCAGTGGCTACCCGCCGGAAGATCTTCTCAACCGTCCGGATTTTCTGGCGGATTGTGAAAGCGCGATCCGCAAAGTGGCTGAAAGCATCGAAGGTATCGTTGCGATCGTTCCCTGGCCGCACGCGGTCGGCTCGATCGTTTTCAATGCGGCATCGGTCATTCGCGATGGCAGGATTGAAACGACTTACCACAAGCGTGAATTGCCCAATTACGCGGTGTTCGATGAGCGCCGGTATTTCGCGGCCGATAACGAAGCCTGCACCTTCGTGGTGAACGGCATAACGATGGGCTTGGTGATCTGCGAAGACCTGTGGTTTGCCGAGCCTCTGGCGGAAACAGTGAAGCAGGGTGCGCAGGTGGTTTTGGTACCCAATGCGTCGCCGTTCGAGGCAAACAAAACCGTGCAGCGCGATGCTTTGCTCGCACAGCGCGTGAGCGAGTCGAAATGTGCGATTGCCTATCTGAACGTGGTTGGTGGCCAGGATGAAGTGGTATTCGACGGCAGCTCGGTATTGGCGGATGCCGACGGTACCGTGCATCCGAATGCCGAAGCTTTCGCCGAACATTTGCTGATTGCCGATTTCGATTCGAGTACCAAAAAATTCAACCGTGTTCATTGGCCTGCCGAAGTGGACGAGTCGAAAGAAAGTCTCGCCTGGCGCGCGATCGTGCGCGGCATCCGCGACTACTGCGGCAAGAACGGCTTCAGCAAAGTATGGCTGGGTGCTTCAGGCGGCGTTGATTCCGCATTGGTGATGGCATTGGCAAGCGATGCACTGGGAGCCGAAAACGTCAACGCGGTACGTTTGCCATCACGCTACACCACAGGGTTGTCAAACGAGCTGGCGGATGTGCAGGCAGAAAAGTTGGGCGTGAAGATTTCCGAAGTGGCCATCGAAGCACCCTTCAAGGGGTTTCTTGAAACGCTGGCACCGATGTTCGCAGGCAAGGCCGTCGATGTTGCCGAAGAAAACCTGCAATCGAGAACGCGCGGCGCCATATTGATGGCCTTGTCGAACAAGCTCGGCGGCCTGCTGCTCACTACCGGAAACAAGAGCGAATACGCAGTCGGCTACGCCACGATTTACGGCGATATGTGCGGTGGTTATGCGCCGATAAAAGATTTATACAAGATGGAAGTATTCGCGTTGTGCCGGTGGCGCAATGCCCAGGGCGACGGCGAAGTCATACCCAATGCCGTCATCGAGCGGCCGCCGACTGCGGAGCTGAGAGATAACCAGAAAGATCAGGACTCATTGCCGCCTTATGAAATTCTGGATGGCATTCTTTATCGCTATGTCGATCTCGAGAAATCGGCGGCGGAAATCATGGCCGAAGGTTTCGACGCCGCTACCGTACAACGTGTATTGCGCCTGGTGAAAATAAGCGAATGGAAGCGTCGCCAGTCGGCGCCCGGCCCGAAATTGTCACGCCGTGCGTTCGGTCGGGAACGGCGTTATCCGATAACTTCGGGATATTGAATTCCAGCCAATAAAAAACGCCGATTCAATCGGCGTTTTTTATTCAATCATGGGAATCGAAGCTTATTTGAATTCGCCGGAGAATGGATTCAACTGGCGGAACAAGCCTTTCTTTCGTGGCCATTTGCCGACCAGATAAGGATGGTCTGGCTGGTTTGCCTGCAGTACTTTACGGGCGTCATCGGCCAATGCTTTCTGGCCGACGGCGTTATAGGACACCGCCATCAAGGCGAGGCCGTCGCCCTGGTATTCGCTTTGCGGATAAGTCTCGACGAGATACTTGCCGCGATTGGCCGCTGCAACATAGGCGCCGCGGCGCAAGTAGTACAGGCCCACATTGAGCTCGTAGCGGGCCAGCATGTTCCGCAAGTAGATCATTCGTTTTGCCGAGTCGGCGGCGTACGGGCTGGTCGGGAACCGGCGCACGACTTCATTGAAATCGTTGAAGCTCTGGGTGGGCGCTCCGAGGTCGCGTGCCGACATGTCCAGACGCGTGATCCGCGCAAACAGTGCATTACGTTGCTCGAAGTTGATCACGGCCTTCAGGTAGTAGGCGTAATCGATGTGTTTGTGGGTCGGGTAGGTGCGGATGAATCGTTCGATGGTGGACGAAGCATCTTCGCGCTTGCCTTGCTTGTATTGCGAATACGCGAGCTCAATCTGTGCCTGCTCGCTGTATGCGCCGAAAGGAAAACGTGAAGTCAGGCGCTGGTAGTAGGTTTGAGCCTTGGAATAATCCTGGTTATTCAAAGCTTCCTTGGCTTCCGAATACATCTCCTCGACCGGAAGAGTTTCGGTTTTCTCTTCCTTGCCGCCGCCGAACCATTTGCCAACGGTTTTGCAACTGCTAAGGCCCATAGCCAGGCTAATGATCAACAAAAAACGAAAAGCGGCAGAAAATCGAATCATGGGGCAACCAGTTTGAGAACGCCCGAAGGGCATTGAGAAAGGGGATAATAACGGAAAGGGGCCATCCGGCTCCAATCGAGAGACCAATCCGGTATGCACCAGACCGATTCCCCAGATGACGGCGACCGCGAATTCGTGGAAGCCATCGTGCCCTTGGAGGCCGCAGGCAAGCGTTTTGACGCCGCTTTAGCCGAAATGTTCCCCGAATTTTCACGTTCCCGCCTGACCGAGTGGATCAAGTCCGGAGACGCCCTTCTGGAGGGCGAAATCGTCAAGCCCAAGGTCTCGGTGCGCGGCGGCGAGACCGTCAGCCTGTGCATCCGGGTCGAAATCGAGACTCGCGGCGAAGCCGAGGAAATGGATCTGGATATCGTCTATCAGGACGCCGACGTGCTGGTTATCAACAAACCCGCCGGGCTGGTGGTGCACCCTGGCGCCGGCAATTCCCACGGTACCCTGGTCAACGGCCTGCTGTTTTTCGACCCCAAAATGGCCGAATTGCCGCGTGCCGGCATTGTGCACCGCCTGGACAAAGACACCTCGGGCCTGATGGTGATCGCCCGCTCGCTGCGCGCGCACTCCAATCTGGTCGAGCAATTGTCGGCCCGCGAAGTGCATCGGCAATACCTGGCTGTCGTGGCCGGGACAATGGTCTCAGGTGGCACGGTGGATGCCCCGATTGATCGTCATCCGAAAGACCGCATCCGTATGGGCGTAGCCCGCGAAGGCACCGGTCGCGATGCGGTCACGCATTACCGCTTGCGCGAAAAATTCCGTAACCACACCTTGGTCGAGTGCCGTCTCGAAACCGGTCGCACCCATCAAATCCGCGTGCACATGACGCATATCAAGCACGCCATCGTGGGTGACCCGATGTACGGCCTGCTCCGTTTGCCGAAAGGTGCGACGCCGGAACTGGTGGAAATGCTTCGTACTTTCAGGCGGCAGGCGCTGCATGCGGAAAAATTGTCGTTCATCCACCCCGTGACCGGCGTGGAAATCACCACCGAAGCGCCGATACCCGAAGACATGCAAAATTTATTGCGCGTACTTCGCGACGATACCGCACAGGCGAAGCTCTAGACACGACGGAATTCGCGATTCGAATGAACCCCGATAACTGCATTCACGCCCATTGGCAGGCGCCTGGAAATATCCATGCCTTCACCACGCTGCGTCATGGCATGGGTATTTCAAAACCGCCGTTTGACAGTTTCAATCTGGGTAACCGCAATGGCGACCAAGGCGATGATCCGGGCAATGTCGAGCAGAATCGCGAATGCCTGGTCCTGAATTTTTCGCTGCCCGGTAAGCCGCACTGGCTAAGACAGGTTCATGGCA
Source organism: uncultured Arenimonas sp. (assembly GCA_964584915.1). Classification (GTDB taxonomy): domain Bacteria; phylum Pseudomonadota; class Gammaproteobacteria; order Xanthomonadales; family Xanthomonadaceae; genus Arenimonas. The sequence goes on from CAZPCE010000037.1 coordinate 4,197, forward strand.
CCGATGTCGTTCGACTCGAGAATCCGCCACGGGTTACCGGCGACTTCAATCGTGATGAACCCGTCGCCGATGCATCGGTAACATCGGTAAGAAACATCGTGTTAAGCGTGCTTACTGCCGATTGCCTGCCGGTGTTGTTTTGCAACAAGCAAGGAACCGAAATCGCCGCGGCGCATGCCGGTTGGCGCGGTCTGGCGAATGGCATGCTGGAAAACACGGTGCGCGCGATGCAAAGCGAACCGGAAAATATCATTGCATGGCTGGGCCCTGCTGCCGGCCCTTCCTCCTACGAAATTGGTACGGAAGTGCGTGATGCCTTTGTCCGGCATGCCCCGCGTGCCGAGACTGCATTCGTGCCGACACGCGCAGACCATTGGCGCGTCGATCTCTACCGGCTTGCCCGCATGCGACTGCAAGCGGTGGGAATTACCAATGTTACCGGTGGCGAGTATTGCAGTATCAGCGAGCCTGACAAGTTTTTTTCGCATCGCCGCGATAAAAAAACCGGACGCATGGCCAGCATTATCTGGATGTCCTGAAGCACCATTGTAAAACGCGGGTGACTTGCGGCAGGTTCATCCGCCATTTTGGTATGAAACACTAAGCTCCGACTTTCCCAAATCAAGGTTCGATTTATGCGCTTTCTGGTTTCTTGTGGTTTGCTCTTTGTACTTGGCGTGTCTTCGGCTCTGGCAATAACGGCGACGGACGTAAAAAACCTGTTGGAAGTGCGCGACAAGAAGGCGTTGGCAAGTGCCGAAGCACTGGCCAAGGCCGAGCCAAAAAACGCCGAAGCCTGGATCCTTCTGACGCGCGCACGATTGCAGGCCAATCTCGCGGAAACGGCGATTGATTCCGCACAAAAAGCGGTAAAGTTGGCACCGAATAATTCCCAGGCCTATTTCATCCTCGGCAATGCCTATGGCTCGCGCATCGGCCAGGTAAACATGTTGTCGCAGGCAAGCATGGCGCCAAAAATACGGGATGCCTTCGAGAAAACGGTTGCGCTCGACCCCAATAATCTCGATGCCCGCGAGGGATTGATACAGTTTTATCTGCAAGCGCCGTCCATGTTTGGCGGCAGCAAGGAAAAGGCAAACGTGCAGGCGAACGAAATCGCCAAACGCGACGTTGCGCGAGGCCATCTTGCCCGTGCCCAGATTTTCATGATCGAAAAAAATAATTCGGCGGCTCTGAAATCCTACGAAGCCGCCTACGCCGCCAAGCCATCGGATAAAAACATTCGTCTTGCACTTGGCATTGGCTACCAGATGACCGAACGCTGGAATGATGCGTTCAAACATTTCCGTGCCTGGACGGCACAGGACGACAAAGCCGGCCCGGCCTGGTATCAACTGGGACGTACCAGTGCCATGAGCGGTTTGCAGCTTGAAGAAGGTGTTGCCGCCTTGCAGAAATATCTTTTGATGCCGCATGCAGTGAATGATCCGCAAAACAAAAATGCTTATCACCGATTGGGGCAGCTCTACGCAAAGCTCGGTAAAAAGACAGAGGCAAGGGCGGCTCTGCAGGCAGCGCTTAAACTGGACCCGAAATTTTCCGATGCGAAAACGGAACTCGCGAAACTCTGATTTTCCGTTTTGATTCGTGCGACTTCTCGCTGAAACCACTGTCTTGATTAAAAGCGGTTCGAACTCCGAAACTTGATTTCAATCAAGGAGGTCGCCGCTTTTTGGGGAGACACTGGCATTGTAGGGCTTGAAAGCCCGAGCAGTGACCACACAAATGAGTGTATCCGCGGCAATTGCCGCCAAATCATTTTTATAGGTGCTTTCATGCGAATGGAAAAGCTGACGTCGAAATTTCAGGAGGCGCTTGCCGATGCGCAATCGCTGGCGGTCGGGCGCGACCATAATTTAATCGAGCCGAGCCACTTGTTGTTGGCATTGCTTGACCAGCAAGGCGGTTCAACCAAGCCGTTGCTGGCACAGGCCGGGGTAAACGCTGCAACCCTGCGTTTACGCCTGGTCGAAATTCTGGATCGGATGCCGAAGGTGTCCGGACAGGAAGGCAGCTTGAATGCCAGCAACGATTTTTCGCGGCTGTTGAATGTCACCGACAAGCTTGCGCAACAACGCGGTGATGCGTTCATCGCCAGCGAACTGTTCGTGCTTGCCTGTCTCGATGACAAGGGCGAAGCGGGGCAGGCTTTGAAAGCCGCAGGCGCCAACAAAGCACGTATGGAAAAAGCCATCGAAGAATTACGCGGTGGTGAAAAAGTGAATGATGCCAATGCCGAAGAAAATCGCCAGGCACTCGAAAAATATTGCATTGATTTAACCGCGCAAGCCGAGAAAGGCAAGCTCGATCCGGTGATCGGACGTGACGAGGAAATTCGCCGCACGATCCAGGTCTTGCAGCGTCGTACCAAGAACAATCCGGTGCTGATCGGTGAACCCGGCGTGGGCAAGACGGCAATCGTCGAAGGTCTGGCACAACGCATCATCAACAACGAAGTGCCCGAAGGCCTGCGTGGCCGTCGCGTATTGTCGCTCGACATGGGCGCGTTGATTGCCGGTGCAAAATTCCGCGGCGAATTCGAAGAACGCTTGAAAGCGGTGCTCAGCGATTTATCAAAACAGGAAGGCAACGTGATCCTGTTTATCGACGAATTGCATACGATGGTCGGTGCCGGCAAAGCCGAAGGCTCGATGGATGCCGGCAATATGCTCAAGCCCGCGCTCGCACGTGGCGAGCTGCATTGCATCGGCGCGACCACGCTGGACGAATACCGAAAATACGTGGAAAAAGATGCGGCGCTTGAACGCCGTTTCCAGAAAGTGTTTGTCGGCGAACCGAGTGTCGAAGATACGATTGCGATTCTGCGCGGTTTGAAAGAACGCTACGCCGTGCATCACGGCGTCGAAATTACCGATCCGGCAATCGTCGCGGCGGCCACTTTGTCGCATCGTTATATCGCCGACCGGCAATTACCCGATAAAGCCATTGATCTGATGGATGAAGCCGCTTCGCGTATCCGCATGGAAATCGATTCCAAGCCGGAAGAAATGGATCGCAAGGAGCGCCGTCTTATCCAGCTGAAAATCCAACGCGAGGCATTGAAGAAAGAAAAGGATGCCGAGTCGAAACAGCGCCTGAAAGATCTCGAAGACGAGATCGAAAAACTCGAACGCGAATTCAACGATCTGGAAGAAATCTGGAAATCCGAAAAGGCGACGCTGACCGGCGCGACCAAAATCAAGGAACAGATCGAACAGGCCAAGCTTGCCTTGGAGGCCGCGCATCGCCAGCAGGATTTCGCCAAGATGAGCGAGATTCAATACGGACAATTGCCGGAGCTCGAAAAACAATTGAAGGCGGCGGCTGAAGTCGAGCATAAGGGTTTTACCCTGTTGCAGGACAAAGTCACGGCCGAAGAAATCGCCGAAGTAGTGGCGCGCTGGACCGGCATTCCGGTCTCGAAAATGCTGGAAGGCGAGCGCGACAAATTACTGCGGATGGAAGCCGAGCTGCATCATCGCGTGATCGGCCAGGCCGAAGCGGTGAAAGCGGTGTCGGATGCGATTCGTCGTTCGCGCGCCGGTTTGTCGGATCCGAATCGCCCAAATGGTTCTTTCCTGTTCCTCGGCCCGACCGGTGTCGGCAAGACCGAATTGTGCAAGGCGCTCGCCGAATTCCTGTTCGACTCTTCCGATGCGATGATCCGTATCGACATGAGCGAGTTCATGGAAAAACATTCGGTCTCGCGTCTGATCGGCGCGCCTCCGGGCTATGTCGGTTATGAAGAAGGCGGTTATCTGACCGAAGCGGTGCGCCGTCGTCCGTATTCAGTGATCCTGCTTGATGAAGTCGAGAAAGCGCACCCGGATGTTTTCAATGTGCTGTTGCAAGTGCTGGATGACGGTCGCCTGACCGATGGCCAGGGCCGCACGGTGGATTTCCGCAATACGGTCATCGTGATGACATCCAATCTCGGCTCGCAGCATATCCAGGAATTGTCCGGTCGTGGCGACTCCGCATACCTGGAAATGAAGGCATCGGTCATGGCGGCGGTGCAGGGACATTTCCGTCCCGAGTTCATCAATCGTCTCGACGATATCGTGGTGTTCCATCCATTGGAAAAACAACATATCGCCAAGATTGCAAGCATCCAGACCATTCAGTTGTCGAAGCGTTTGCTCGAGCGCCAAATGAAACTGGACATCAGCGACGAAGCACTCGCATTCCTGGGCGAAGCGGGCTTCGATCCTGTGTATGGCGCAAGACCCTTGAAGCGTGCAATACAGACTTATCTCGAAAATCCGCTGGCGAACAAGATACTGTCCGGTGAATTTGTTGGTGGCGATACGATAAAGGTCGATCTGAAGCAGGGTGCGCTGGTCTTTTCTAAATCGTAATGTCGTAAGGTGGGCATCGCCCACCTTGCGTGCTGTTTGCGTCGGGTAAGGGCCCGACCTACACTGCGCACTGTTTTTATGATCGAGACAGTGCATGACCTACCAAGATACCGTGGCTCCGAATCCTGCGCGCTCGTGGCTGGCACATATGTCGGCCGGCTTGGGCATTTTGTCGCTGCTGGGGGTGCTTTGCTTCCATTTTCCGGATTTGCTGACAAGTCGAGAGTTTCGCGCCGCGTATTCCGAAACACTGGCCCGCAACCTGCTGTTGATCGGCTTGATAGCCGCGTTTGCGATGGGCACGATCGCCATATTGAGAAACCGCAACCGTCGCATTGCATTGACCGGTGTGATCACGGCGGCGCTTGCGGTTTTACTGGGGGGCGCAACGGTTCATTTCACCAAGATCGAATCGACGCCTTATTCCCTGGGCCTGGACTGGTTCGTGATCTCGCTGTTTTTCTCGACGATTGTTTTCGTGCCGATCGAGCGTGCGCTGTATGTTCGCAATCAATCGCCGCTGCGCCCCGAATGGCGCACCGATCTTGCCTATTATTTTGTCAGCCACCTGCTGGTGCAGTTCATCCTCATTGCCGTCACTGCATCCACGACCACCATGGATGCATTGGTGGCGAGTCAAAGCCTGAAAGCGACGATCCAGTCACTGCCGGGCTGGCTGCAATTCATTCTTGCCGTGTTTTTTGCCGATGTGTTCCAGGCGGGTTTGCATCGCATCTACCACAAGGTGCCATTTCTCTGGCGTTTCCATGCCGTGCATCATTCCAGCCGCCACATGGATTGGCTGGCCGGATCGCGAGTGCATCTGGTCGAAATCATACTTACCCGTTCGGCTGTTCTGCTGCCACTGGTGGTGCTCGGGTTCTCGGCGCCGGCCATCAATGCTTACGTCATTCTGGTCGGCATTCAGGCCGTGTTGGCGCACGCGAATTTGAACATCAATTTCCGATGGCTTGAATATGTGCTGGTAACTCCGCGTTACCACCATTGGCATCATGCCCGCCATGTCGACTACATGGATGTGAACTACGCGATTCACTTGCCATTGGTCGATATGTTGATGGGCACGTTCAAGCGCCCACCCGCGAACGTCTGGCCGGAAGAATACGGCGTGATGAAACTGGAAACCGTGCCGACGGGCATCGTGGCACAAACCCTGATGCCGCTGGGCCCGAAGAAAACATTCGCGGAATTTGTCGGTCGCGAATCGTAGCCCGGGTCATGGCTCCATCTGACCCGGCTACGACTAATTCCCCAGACTCACTTTTTTACGGTTATCGACCGACACCCGATCAATCAATTTATTGTTCGGATCGAAACCGGCTTCGGTGGGCAGCTTATCGACGACGATTGATACCTTCGGATTCTTGCCGGTAATGTGGAGGCGTTTCAGATACAGGACTTCCTGGTCTTTGTCGTCTTCACCCGAATAGACCCCCACCTCGATCCAGTCGTCGAGTTTACCGTGGGTTTCCTTGCCCTTGCCGTCGGAATAAAGTTTGTCCGCATGCAGTGACAGGGTCACATCGTATTTGCCGTCACTGCGTTTTTTTGCCGTGGCTTCTTCGATGCGGTTGTCATAGAAACTGATTTTTTCGAACAGATCGGTGATCAACACTTGCTGTTCGGGTTTTGCTTCGGCACGGATATAGGCAATCAATTCTTTCGAAGTGGTGAAAGGGGCTTTTTGGTAGCCCTTGTCGGCAATGAACTTGCTTAGCGCCCGATTCAATGCCGCTTCGCCCATTTCTTCGCGCAAGCGATAGAACACCATCGAACCCTTGCGGTAATGGATGTATTGCTGATTTTCAACGCGGTACAGGGGCTGTTCTTCCACCAGCTCGCCACCACGGTCGGACAGGTAGCGATCCAGCTCGTATTTAAGGAAGCGACGCATTTTTTGCGGGCCGTATTCCTTTTCCATCACCATCAAGGCCGAGTACTGTGCCAGCGATTCCGACAGCACGGTCGCACCTTGCACGTTCGCGCCGATCACCTGGTGCGCCCACCATTGGTGCGCAATTTCATGTGCGGTCACGTAGAACACGTAATCGATATTGTCGGGATTGCGAAGGTCGGCGATAAACCCGATGTCTTCCGAATAGGGAATGGTGTTGGCGAAAGCTTGGGCGAATCGCGCATAACCCGGGAATTCGATGATGCGAACCTGCTTGTGCTGGTACGGCGAGAAATTGGCTTCGTAATACGCCAGGGATTTCTGCACCGATTCGATCATGCGGTCGACGTTATACGCGTGTTTCGGATCGTAGTAGATTTCGACAGGAATGTTTTTGTACATGCCTTTCTTTATCTTCCAGCGTGCGGAAAGGTAGGCGTAGAAATTCAGCATGGGTCGATCCATCGCATAGCTGAAACAGCGTCGGCCATCGCGCATGAATTCACTTTGCAGATAACCCGGCGCCAACGCGGTCTGGTCCGGAGCCGTGCAGATGGTGGTCTTGAAATCAATCCAGTCGGCGTCGTTGCCGATATAGGTGTTCGCACGCGCGGCCTCGTCCTCCAGCTTCGGCATGCGTTGAGGGTCGCCCATTTTACGTTTTCGGCGTTCGTTCGGATCGGGAATTTCAGCGCGTTCCTCGTAGCCGAAACCCGGTAGCAGCCGGTTATTGAAGAAACTGCCGTTCTCGACGATTTCGCTCTGGTTGCCCGAATTCGTAAAGCCTTTTTCCGCGATGTCCACCTTGAATTTCATGTCGCGTTCTTCACCGGGCTGCATCGGTTTTTCCAGCGTGTAAATCCGGTAGCCAACATCCTTGTCGTGCAAACTTAGCGTGGCCTTGCCGAAATCGACGTAGGTCAGGGCTTCATCATTCTCCATCTGGATGTGAATTTCTTTCAGGGGCTGCTGGTGATTGTTCCGGATTCGATAGCTGCCGTTGAAGTGAACACTCTGGTTTTCAGGTCGGAGGTCGACTTCAAGATTCGTTGCGATAATGCGTGGTTGCGGTACTTTCAGATATTTCTTGAAGTCCTTTTCGTAACGTTGCTGCAAGTCCATCCGTTGTTCTGGCGTGATGTAGTCGTTCAAGACGTTCGTGTTGTAGAAAACGTAACTGCCGACGCCCGCGAAAGCCAAGGTGATGACGGACAAGGACAGGCCGGAAGCTCCGCGAAGCTTCTGTTTTGCGAGCGCAATGCGTTCGCGGCCACTCGGCGAAACACCGCGGACCCAGAATGCCGAAGCCAAAATCAGCAGTGCCGCCAGGAACAAGACCCAGTAAGCGGTAAACCATAGCTGTGCCTTCAGAAAATGCCCATAACCGTTCATGTCCGAATATTGAGCGTTGGGGGCACTGCCGTAGGTGTAAAGGTTATGGGTGAAATCCATCATGCCGAGCACGCCTTGTGCCACCAGGATTGCAATCAAGAGGCCATAGCCGACGAATTTGTTGTTGGTAAACACTTGCAGTACAAGTGCGAGGCCGCCCATTAACAGGTAGGTAATTGAATTCAGCATCAGGATTTTTACATAGATCCCCGGTTCGATCTGGGTATAGCCCTTGCCCAACTGCATCAATATCGAAGTAAGGCCGCCAAGCGCCTGGAAGCAGACGACAACAAAAATCAGTGCGGTAAATTTCGCAGCCAACGGCACCCAGTTTGCCACCGGCATTGCATCTGTAACCTCGCCCAGTTTTGCGCCGCGCTCTTTCCAAACCAGTTCTCCGGCGTAGAACAGGGCAATGATGATCAATAGCCAGCTGTAAGTGCCATTCAAGGTTTCCAGCATTTGCGACGTGACGGGATAGATCGGTGTTTCGAATAATGACTGCATATTCAGGGCAGAAGGTATGAAGTTCACCATGCCGAATGCGAGCATCACCAGAAAGGGAATGCTTTTGAAAACACCTGTCGCATCAAAACGGACCTGACGGATGAATTGAGCGATGCTGGTGCTTGATCCAAACGTCGGCGTGATTTTCGGAGGCTGCACGGGACTCGGGCTTGTCGCTTTGGGCGTATCCACGACCACCAGTACTTTGTTTTTTCGCGAGAACCAGGCTTTTCCCGTTCCGGCTCGCTCGGTTTTGAACAGCTTGAAAGCACCAGCCGTTATCATGAACGCCACCGCGAGCCATAGCGCGCGATTGGCCACTATGTAGCCTGCCACGGCAGGTAATCCGTTATTGCGCTCTTCGCTTGACCAGTAGCGGACTGTACGCCCGAAAGCACGCATGCCGAATGGATCCAGCAATGAGGCAATCCAGACATTGTCGAGTTTCGCCAGCATGCTGCCGCTGACGAAATAGAGCACCATGAAACCGAGTATTCCGATATACACCCACAGCACGCTACGAGTAGTAACCGCCATGAAGGCAAGTACCGCGCCCGTGAATAAGACATTGGGCAACACGATGACGAAAAAGGCCCAGGCAAGCGGCTGTAGGCTTGTAGGTCCCAGGCGTTCAGGATCTATCCAGGGCATGAATTGCGCGATGAAAATAAAGCATGCAATCACCGCATAGACAATCAGGCTGGCCAATATCGCCGCGGCGAAACGCCCGGTTAGAAAATCGCGTTTGCGAATGGGGTTTGAAAAAACAAGATCCGCCGTACCCAGTTCAAAATCCCGCAGAAGAGCGCTGCTGACCAGCATGCCGATAATCAGCATGCCGAATATGGTGAATATGCCCATGAATTGCACGATCACCGTAGGCGCGTTTCGATGGACATTGCCGATGGCGCCGCCGATTTGAACGGCATCCGAGGCCACTGCGCCGAAGGCCAAAAGACCGAACAGGGCCGATAACAACCACAACAACGGCGAACGCAATTGTTCGCGCAATTCGAACTTGAAAAATTCCCGAATCATGTTTTCGCTCCTTATGCCGCTTTGGCTTTGTGAGCATTCAGGCGCTGGAAATAAACGTCTTCAAGATCGGGATCGATTTTATGGAAGCCGGCTTCGGGCTGGTGTTCGCTGTAAACGTGAATGACCGGCTGGCCGCCCACCAAGCGAGTGGAAAGCACGTTGTATTTATTCTGATATTCGAGCAACTCGGATTTGCCGACAATCGCCGACCAGACGCGGTCGTTCAATGCGGCAATCGCATCGTGCGGTTTGCCGGTCAGCAATACCTGGCCCTTGTTGATGATCGCCATGTTCGGGCAGAGATCGGTCACGTCCTCGACGATATGGGTGGATAAGATCACCACGACGTTTTCGCCGATTTCGGATAACAGATTCAAGAAGCGATTGCGTTCTTCAGGATCGAGACCGGCCGTCGGTTCATCGACGATGACCAGTTTCGGGTTTCCGATCAGCGCCTGCGCAATGCCGAAACGCTGGCGCATGCCGCCTGAGAAAGTGCCCAGTTTTCGTTTGCGTGCATCCCACAAATTGACTTGCTTCAGCAGGCCCTCGACGACTTCCTTCCGCTGTCCGGATTTTGTCAGGCCTTTCAAAACCGCAAAGTGGGTCAGTAAATCTTCGGCGCTTACTTTCGGATAAACGCCAAAATCCTGCGGCAGGTAGCCGAGTTGCCTGCGGACCGCGTCCTTGTCTTTCAGCACATCGATACCGTTGAATTCTATGCTGCCGCTATCGGCTTCCTGCAAGGTGGAAATCGTCCGCATCAGCGACGACTTGCCAGCGCCGTTCGGGCCAAGTAAGCCAAACATCCCGTTGGGAATTTCGAGATTGACGTTGTCGAGGGCGCGCACGCCGTTGCTGTAGGTTTTGCTGAGAGACTTGATGCTTAGCATGGGTGGCTGCCGATGGTGAACTGGCAACACCATAAGGCAGGCCGATAACTTTGTGCCATGGGGCTAAAGTCATGTATGCCGCTATTTCTTTTTTCTGGCCGGCGCTTTCGTTACTTTCGACACGGTTTCGTCGGGTATTTCGAGTAAATCTTCCGGCAGGTCACGCAAGACTTCGGCCATCTTTTTCAGAAAGCCGCTCATTGCCGAACTCTTGCGCCAGACCAACGCGAGGCTTCGAATAGGCGCGGGTTTCTTGAAGGGCAACAAGCGGATGTATTCCGAAGCCGCCACCGGCGGTTTCACTGCAAGAATCGGAAGCAGGGTGATGCC